>JAXDMH010000813.1:0-6431 GCA_034666225.1 Myxococcales bacterium | reverse complement strand
GCCGCCCCCCCTGCTGACCGGCCTGCCTCCCGGCCCCGTGCACGTCGCCGTGGGCAGCCCGGCAACATTCAAGGTGGCCGCCAACCAGACCGGCGTGACCTTCACCTGGGCGGCCAGCGATCCGTCGGTGGCGGTGACCAGCGCCATGGGCGGAACGGTCGCCGCCGCCACGCCCGGCCAGCCGGGGCTCTTCCACATCGACGTGGTCGGCTCGAACGGCACCACCTCGGCGCGCATGAGCTGGGACCTGATCGCCGAGCCCCCGTCCGTGCAGGCCGCCAACACCCCGCCCCACGTGGCCATCGGCGCCAGCGCCATGACCGTGCGCGCCGGCGAACGCGTGGTGCTGAACGCCTACGGCAAGGACGCCGAGCAGGCGCAGCTGACGTTCGCCTGGTTCACCGATGACGCCAAGACACTGTCTGCGCAGCTGGGCAGCAGCGTGGTCTTTGCCGCGGCGACGCCGGGCGATTACAAGATCGGCTGCATCGCCAACGACGGCCTCGCCAACTCGGCGCCGGCGGTGGTGGTGATCTCGGTGATCTCGCCGACGGCCAACCGCCCCCCCAGCCCGCCCGTGGTGACGCCCACCAGCGTGGTGCTGCAGCACGACCCAGGCGTCGCGGTCACCCTGATGTTGCAAGCCAGCGCCAGCGATCCCGACGGCGACGCCGTGACCTACGACTTCGCGCCCGATCGCTTCACGCCGCCCACCTTCACGCTGACCAAGGACGGCGCCGTGGCGTCGTTCGCCACCACGCAGGACGGCCTTTATCTCTTTTATGTCACCGCGCAGGACAGCCACGGCGTGACCGGCGCCTGGACGCCGGTGAAGATCCAGGTGATGCCCAAGCTGACGGCCATGCCGGTGGACGTCGACAAGGACGGCTACCCCGCCGGCATCGACTGCAACGACCACGACCCCACGGTCTTCCCGGGCGCCAAGGAGATCTGCGGAGACGCCGTCGACCAGAACTGCGACGGACGCGATCTGGGCGCCGCCGACTGCGACACCGACGGCGATCGCTTCAGCACCAACCAGGGCGACTGCGACGACCACAACCCGACCATCAGCCCGGGAGCGATCGAACGCTGCGACGGCATCGACAACAACTGCAACGGCAAGGTCGACGAAGGGTTCGGTCTGGGCATCGACTGCTCGGCCGGCGCCGGCGCCTGCCGGGTGGCCGCCACCACCGTCTGCAACGCCAGCTTCAACGGCGTGGTCTGCGGCGGCAAGGCCGGCCAGCCGCAGCCGGAGACCTGCGACGGCGTCGACAACGACTGCAACGGGCAGATCGACGACGTGTCCGACAGCGCCGGCGGCGACGTCAACAACTGCGGTGGCTGCAACGTCCATTGCAAGGCAGCCGCGAACAGCGTGGCCGCCTGTCTGCGCGGCGGCTGCACGTCGACCTGCGCGCCCGGTTGGGTCGACACCGACAACAACCCGGACAACGGTTGCGAATGCCAGGTCAGCAACGGCGGCATCGAGATCTGCGACGGCGTCGACAACGATTGCAACGGCAGCATCGATGATGGCGGCGGGGCCATCTTCTACGACGGTCCGGCCGGATCGCTGGGCATCGGCATCTGCCGGTCCGGCGCCCGCAGCTGTCAGGGCGGCCAGTCGGTCACCCTGCGCGCCCAGCAGCTGCCGATGCCCGAGAGCTGCGACGGCCTTGACAACGACTGCAACGGCACCGTCGACGACGGGTTCGATCTGACCAAGGACCCCAGAAACTGCGGCGGCTGCGGCATCGTCTGCGCCGACGGCAAGTGCGACAGCGGCAAGTGCACGGGCGGCGTGATCGGGCCGCCCGGGGGCGACGGCGGCGTCATCGACGGCAGCGCCGACGGCGGCACGGGCCCAGGGATGGGAACGTTCGTCATTTGCAACGGCGCCACCGGTTCGCTCTGCACGGATCTGTCCTGGGATCCGGCGAACTGCGGCGCCTGTGGCAGAACCTGCCCGTCGGGCCTGTCCTGCGGCGGCGGCGTCTGCGTGGATCCGGCCAGCACCTGCCCGTTGCCCAAGTTGTTCTGCAAAGACAGCGTCGACCCCGCCAAGACCTACTGCACCGATCCGATGTTCGACCCCGGCAACTGTGGCGGCTGCGGCAATCGCTGCGCCAGCGGGTATTGCCAGAGCGGTATTTGCCAGACCAATCCCGCCGGCACCGGCGACGGGGGCGCGCCTCTCGGCGACGGCGGCAGCGCGACGCTGCCCACCTGCGATCCGACGCATCCGAACGTCTGTCCGCTTCCCAGCGGCGGCGGATACTGCACCAACTTCATGGCCGATCCCGGCAACTGCGGCGGTTGCGCCAAGGCCTGTCCGGCCGGTCTGGCCTGCAACGCCGGTCTGTGCAGCAGCGGCGCGGCGGCCTGCGCGGCGCCGCTCAGCTCGTGCGGCACCACCTGCACGTCGTTCGGCGACGACCCGGCCAACTGCGGCCACTGCGGCAACACCTGTCCGGGCGGCGTCTGCCAGGCCGCCCTTTGCGCCGTGGCCGGCGCCGGCAAATTCGGCGATCCGTGCAGCAGTAACACCGCTTGCGGCGCGGGCATGATGTGCATGGACATGGGGCGCTTTGGCTGGCCGGGCGGTTTCTGCTCCACGCCCTGCGACGCCAGCCGTCCCTGCGGCAGCGGTCAGTCCTGTGTGATGGTCGCCGCCGACAGCGGCGGGTTTGGAACTTGCCGCCCCCAGTGCGCCACCGACACCGATTGCGGCGGCGCCGGCCGCGGATACCTGTGCGGCAGCGGCACCTGCGGCCCTGACTGTCGCACGGCGCCCATGGCCTGCAACAAAGGCCAGGTCTGCGACGCTGGCGGACACTGCGTTCTCGGCGCCGGCGGCACCACCGGCTGCGCCGCGCCGCTGACCACCTGCATGACCGCGACGCAGGCGATGTTCTGCACCGACCTGTCCAAGGATCCCGCCAACTGCGGCGTCTGCGGCAAGGTCTGCCCGGCCAGCACCGTCTGCAACAACGGCGTCTGCCTGATCAGCAGCGGCGGCGGCAGCACCTTCGCCGGAATGGCGGCCTGCACGGGGACCAACGGCGCGCCGGTGTGCACCAACATCTACAACGACGCGATGAACTGCGGCGCCTGCGGCGTGATCTGCCAGGGCGGCACGTACTGCCAGGGCGGCATCTGCGCGGCGCCACCCACCTGCCCGGCCACGAACATGCTGTGCGGCGACGCTGCCAGCGGCAAACGCTATTGCACGGACGTCACCGTCGATTCAGCGAACTGCGGGATGTGCGGCGTGATCTGCCAGGGCGGCACCTACTGCCAGGCCGGCGTCTGCGTGCCCGGCAATCCCACGACGACCTGCCAGCCTCCGTACAAGACGTGTAGCGATCCGACGGGGAAGATGATCTGTCTGCGCGTGGACAGCGATCCCTCGAACTGCGGCGGGTGCGGCAACCAGTGCCCGGCCGGATCGTACTGCCAGAATTACACGTGCATGACCGGCACGACGAATCCCGATGGCGGAACTACGCAGCCGCCGACCTGCACCGACCCGATGACCAAACCGTGCCCGAACGCCACCGGCACCGGCTATTACTGCGCGTTCATCATGGGCGATCCCGGTAACTGCGGGGGTTGCGGCTACAACTGTCCCAGCGGCGTTTGCCAGAACTATGCCTGCGTGCCGGCCGGCACTGCCGACGGCGGCGCGCCACCGCCCGACGGGGGCGTGACCTGCGCCGTCCCGCTGTTTCCCTGCAAGGACGCGGCGGGCAACCTTGCCTGCGTCGACCGAAACTATGACAGCGCCAACTGCGGGGCCTGTGGCAATGTGTGTCCCGCAAATTCGAAGTGCACGAACGCGCAGTGCGTGGTCATTCAATAGCCACTCGCCGGCCGGCCAATTGACGCGCGGGTTCTGGCGAGCAACCGCCACCATTCTCGACAGATAAGAACTGGCCGTGCTGCCGCCCGGCCCGTCGTCGACGGACGTGGCACACTTGGGGGTGATTTTTGCCGACTATGCACAGCAGTGGCGGTCCGCGCTGCAGGGGCACGCCGCTCTGTTTGATTTCGGCTCGGTCACCGAAAACGGGCGCGTCTATCCGTTGCTGGCGGCGACGGTGCCCGGGTCTTCCCAGCTGATCATCACCGCCGGCTTTCACGGTGACGAACCGGCCGGCCCGCTGACGCTGCTGGCCCACGGGCCGGAGATCATCCGCTATGCGCAGGCCCGCGGCGTCGGCCTGCGCATCTACCCGTGCATCAACCCGTCCGGATTCGAAGCCCACACCCGCTACAACGCCTCGGGGGAGCGGCCCAACAACGATCTGCTCCGTTACGAGGTGGCGCCCGGCGTGTGGAAGGGCGAGCTGGCCCCCGGCGAACCCTTCTTGCGTTATGCGCCCACCGAGGTCGTGCCCAAGGAGACCGCGGCCCTGGCGCGCGAGTTGACGGCGCTGCCCACGCCGGCCGCGTCGCTGGATCTGCATCAGGACAACTTCATCCACGGGTCGGTGTTCTACGCGTACGTCTTCGGCGATCTGGCCGCCTATCGCCCACTGCTGGCCCGCTGCGGGGCGATGGTGCCGGTGCTGCGGAGCTGCCTGGTGGACTCGGGCCACGAACCGGGGACCGACGTCCACGCCGACGCCGAGGGGTTCATCGCGTGCAACGACGGCAGCATCACCGACTATTATTTTCGCCGCGGCTGCCCGTACACAGCGGCCATCGAAACCACCACCGAAACGCCGCCCGCCGAGGCTGACGCCATCAACCTGATCTGGATTTACGGATTCATCGATTTGCTGGCCGGACCGGCCGCGACGACACCGATCGTCACCGATAAATCCTCCCCGACCTAACCATCCAACGCCTGCCGGGTCTTCGACTGTCCACGGGGGATGTGGGCGGTGTTGAAGGTTTCGGGTTCCACCGCCTGTTGCCCAGGCGACCAGGAACATTCTCCGGGCTGCTTACGACTGATTTGACTCAACCCCGAAAGGCGAGGATATGAAACACCCGGCGTGTAACCCGATCGTTCGTTTGTCTTTCGGCGTTCTCTTCGCCGTCGCCGCTTGCGGTAAGTCCAGCAGTTCTCCCGGCGCCGTCACCGGCACGGGTGGTCAGGCGGGGGGAGGCGGAGGAGGAGGCGGCGGCGGCATAACCGGCACGGCGACCGGGTGCCCCAACAGCCAGGTCACGATCGTCTTTTCCCCGATGTACTCCGCGTTCGACGGTGTTCATCACTTCCAGATTCCGGCGGTTGTCAGCGGCATCGATCCCGACACCGTCAAATGGAGCGCCTCCGATCCGTCGATGGTCGACATCGCCGCCGACGACACGACCGGCGGTGCCATGATCACCGTGCAAAAGGCCGGCGAGGTCTCCATCATCGCCACCGCCGGTACGCTGTGCGGTGCGTCGAAGCTGACCATCACCGCCGCTACCACCGACGACTGGGAAGCGGGCAGCGCGCGTTACAACGACGGCGTGGTCATCACGCGTCCTCCGCGCGGCGATGGCGGTGTCAATCCCGACGCCGCCGCCGACGCGGCCTCCCCGCGCGAGGCCGCCTGCACCAACTGCCACGGCGACAACGCCACCTTGCTGCAGTACAAGACCGTGCAGCACACACCGGAGCAGGCGGGCGGCTTCAGCGACGCTGAGCTGAAGAACATCTTCATGAATGGCATGGTGCCGATGGGCGGCTATTTCGACACCATGATCGTCTCCTATGCCACGTGGCAGACCTTCCACAAGTGGCAGATGACCGACGACGAGGCCAAGGGGATCATCGTCTACCTGCGGTCGCTCACGCCCAGCAAGCAGACCGGCTCCGGAAACTTCGGCGGTCGGTTCGACGGCGGTTTCCCGGAGGGTGGTGGGCGGCGCGACGGTGGCGGCCGCGAGGGTGGCGGCCGTGAAGGCGGCGGCCGACCCGAAACCGGCAATGACGTCGCCGCCGACGTGGCCAGCGACTGACATCCTGATAGGCTGCAGTCTGTCGTCTCCATGAAGTGTTGCGCCGCGGCCATCATCGCCCTTGCTCTTGCCGGGGGCGGTTGTGGCCGCTCAAAGCCGGCGGCAGCACCGGCCGACGGTGACAGCGCCGGCAACCCAGGCGATCCAGACGGCGGCACCGGCGACACCGACGACGACACGGCCGCCGACGAGGTTCCGCCCCTGGTCTTGCCGCCGGAATGCGCCGACGCCGCCCTGCCGCCCACCACGCTGGTCTGCACCGGCCTTTACGCCGACATTGTCGGCAAACAGCTGGCCCCCGGGATCGAGGCCTACGCGCCGGCCGTACCGCTGTGGTCGGACGGCGCCGATAAACAGCGCTGGATCAGCCTGCCCGCGGGCAGCACCATCGACAACGCCGATCCCAACGAATGGAAGTTTCCCGTCGGGACCAAGGTCTGGAAAGAGTTCTCGCGCGACGGCCG
>JAXDMH010000812.1:0-3207 GCA_034666225.1 Myxococcales bacterium | reverse complement strand
TGCTGCCGTTGCTGTACGTGACGGCGGGCCTGGACGTGTTCGGTGTAGAACGCCAGCGCCTGGGTTGGGCCGCCGCCTATGACACCACCGTTGGTTTGCGCGTTCATTTCGACGCTGCCCACCAGCGACTATAACGAGCAAGGAGTTGGTCGATGACATTCGTGAGATCGTTCGTCCATCTGAATCCCTGGATCTGTCTGGTCGCTGCCGGCCTCTTCGAGATCGGATTTACCAGCTTCATGAAGTTGTCAAACGGTTTTCAGAACTGGGGTTACAACGTTTGCTTCGCGATCTGCGCGTTGTCCAGCTTTGGACTCTTGAATCTGGCGGCGCGCGAACTGGCCCTGGGAACCGCCTACGCCGTCTGGACCGGGATCGGCGCCGCCGGCACCGCCATGATCGGAATGCTGTTCTTCAATGAGCCAACGACGTTGTGGCGGATTGCGTTCCTCACCACGCTCATCGGCTCCCTGGTTGGACTCAAGTTCGTTTCGTGAGGCGCCTGTACTTGCCAGTGCCAGACACCGGTCCTATCTTGCCGGGCGCGCACCGGCGTATCCCTCATGCGTTGTCCCACCGTCATTGCCTTCGCGCTCGTTCTGGTCCTGGCATACTCGGGCTCGGTGGGCGTGGCCCGAGCCGAGACCGCGCCTGCCAACGACGCGCCGACGCGCGCGAACGCCCCGCCCATCGCGGCGCCGTTGCCCGACGCTTCGCCTCAGAAGGTCCAGGACGCCAAGGAGACCGCCAAAGCTGCCGAGCTGACGCCGCTGGTCCCCAGCCCACAGAATCCGCTGCACCCCGCTTTCCAGTTATACGCCGAGATCGATCTGCCGATCCTGGGGATCGGCCTGGTGTTCGCGGAGGCGCGGCTCTTTCGTTCGCAGAAAGCCTTCTGCAGTCCGCTTTGCGACATCAACGACCTCAACGCGATCGATCGCACGACGGCTGGTTACTGGAGCACCGGCTGGCAGAGAGCGTCCGACGTCGGCCTTTACGCGGTTGGCGTGGGGGCGGCCGTCCTGCTCCTGGCGGACGAGGGGCCGCTGCCCGCCCTCAATGATGCCGCCGTCGTCGCCGAGTCAGCGCTGGCCGGCACCGCGGTGGCGTCGATATTGACCATCGCCGCCGGCCGACCGCGCCCCTTCCTTTATGGAGATAAAGCGCCCCTTTCCAATCGCAACAGCGCGGATGCGGGACTGTCATTCTTGAGCAGCCACGCCGCGGTCAGTTTTGCGATCGCGACGTCGACGTTCATGACCATGCGGCGGCTTCACCCGCAGGCGAAGAGCACGTGGGCGGTTATGGGGGTGGGGGGCGCGATAGCGGCGTTTGTCAGCGCGGCGCGGGTCATGGGCGGCATGCATTTCATCAGCGATTCGGTGGGGGGGGCGATCGTCGGGACCTCGCTGGGGGTTCTGGTTCCTGCCCTGCACGCCTCGCCGGTCGCCGTCGTGCCGATGACCGGCAAGGAACAGCGGGGCGTCGCGCTCAACATTCGATTCTGATCTCGCCTTTGCCGCCGGCGTGAGCATGTTCCGGGGTGATGAGGCCAACCGGCGGTGTGGGGAGATGGGCGCCGTGGGCATTCACCGCTGGAGCCCTCTTCGCGGGGTGGCTGCTGGCGGAGCCTGGGTTGGTTCACGCTTACACGATCGCCAGCGCGGCCAGCAGCGGTTGCCACGAGAAGATCACCAGCGATGCGCTGCGAGCGGTCCGCCTGGAACTGGCCAGCGCGGCGCCTCTTCCCGCGGACAGGAACGAGCAGGCGCTCATCGACGATTTGCCGTTCACGCCGGACAGCGACATGGGGGATCTCGGCGGCGCCACGCTGCTGGTGAGCGTTCGCGACAATGACCTCAAGGGGCGCGATGCGTTCGACCTCAGTCAACTGGCGCTGGTTCACGGCGATCCAGGCGCGCAGCGCGAACATTGCCTGCGCAGCTTGCACGAGAAAGAGCCGGACGGATCGAACATGGGCCTCCTCGACTGTCGCGCCTTCATTCGCGAACGGCTCGGGCAAGCACTGGACGGGCTGGACGCGGCCGGCGCGCCGGATCTCACCAAGAGGACCTCACTGCCGCTTTACCTGGCCCTGCGCCACGGCGTGGATGCGTCGCTGCCCACTTTCTATGTACGCGTCGGGCAGGCCATTCACGCCATCGAGGACAGCTTTACCCACACGTTCCGAAGCAGTCCTGACGGGATGAAAATCACCGTTCTTCTTGATTGGGTGGACGAGGCCAACGGAAATCTGGTCGAGTCGAGCGACGGCCCCCCTCACTCGTCCGAACTCGACCGCTGCGATGATCCGGATGATCTGCGACGAGGGCGGCGCGAACTGGCGACCGAAGCCGCCGCCGCAGTCCTGCGCACGACGCTGGACCCCAGCAAGAGCAAGGACCAGAAGATGGCCGCCGTGGAGGTGATCTTGGACCAGTATCTTGGTTACTCGCCCGGTTGCACCTTCGACAACGGCTGGTGCCAGGCAGCGGAGCACATATACGGGAATGGGCAGAGCGGTTGCAGCGTAGGCGGTCCGGAGAACCCGGCTTCCGGTCTTGGATGGGGATCGGCAGTCATCGTCGGATCGCTCGTGCTGCTGCGACGCGGCCGTCGACGAGGCGGGCGAGGGACCGCCGCGTTGGTCGCGCTGACGGCCTTTTCAATCGGCACCATCATTTCGAATCGCGCCTTCGCCGAGGTCGCTTCCGACCCATCCCCTCAACCTACCGTGACCTCGCCTGTGAAGGAGTCGAGCCCGGCAGGTCAGTCCCAGAAAGCCTTCGGTGGCTATCTCGGCGGCTCCGGATCGCTCGACCACGGAGCGGTCGCGGGCGCCATCGGCGCGCGGCTTCGTCTGAACAAGCACTGGACCCTCGGACTCGACGCCGAATGGAACCCCTGGATCGCCGTCAGCGGCGGCACGTCTGTGCGCGCGGGTGCCTTGAATGTGTATGAAACCACGATCCTCCGGATACCGCTGGCGTACGAGAAGTTCAACCTGCGAATCACCGCCAACGCCGGCTTCTCTCGCCTCTTGATAGATCTCTACGGCGCTCCCAAGGGCAGCACCGGGATCTATCTGGGGTTCAGCCCCTTGGGCCTGGAGTGGAAGATGTCTCGGATCTTCTACCTCGTCCTCAACCCCCTCAATGTGGCCGTGCCGGCGCCGCAGCTCAAGGGCGTTCCGTTTTCCTACTCTCA
>JAXDMH010000811.1:0-3229 GCA_034666225.1 Myxococcales bacterium | reverse complement strand
CGCGCCGCCGTTTCAGGTCAGCGAAACGCCCGAGTCGGTCACGCTGGACACCGGGCAGGTGCGCCTGGTGATCACCCGCCAGCCGTTCGCTCTTGATGCTTACCGCAGCGACGGCTCGGTCATCTTCGAAGACCAGCGTGATTCGCTGGGTAACGGTGGCTACCTGCAGCTGAACGATTCATTCATCGTCAACCGGCGCATCGGCGCCCACGACACGATCTATGGCTTGGGCGAAAAGACGGGCCACTTTGATCGGCGCGGCCGCAAGTTCATCCTGTGGAACTATGACGTGCTGGAGCCGAACGGCCTGCGCACCAATCGCCTGCACGAAGCGGACGGGACGCTGACCGCGCGAAGCACTCAGTTCGATCCGTACTACACGTCGATCCCATTCTTCTATCACTGTCGGGCCAGCGCCGACGCCGCGGCGATGGCCGGGTTCTTCATCGACAACGGGTACAAGGCCAACATCGACTTCGAAAGCCGCACCCAGTACAGCTGCCGCTTTAGCGGCGGGCAATACACCGAGTACGTCTTCGCCGGGCCGGCCATGGCCGACATCCTGGCGGCGTACACGTTCGTCACCGGCCGCATGGCGGCGCCGCCCATCTGGGCGCTGGGCCACCACCAGTGCCGATTCAACGACTACACCAACGAACAGATCCTGCAGATCGGCCGCAACTATCGCGAGCGCGACATTCCCTGCGACGTCCTGTGGCTGGACATCGATTACATGGACGGCTTTCGGATCTTTACCTGGGACCAAAAGAAGTTTCCCGACGTCCCGGAGATGATCACCACCATGAAGGGGGACAAGTTCCGCCTGGTCACCATCATCGATCCCGGCGTCAAGGCGGAGGCCGGCTACGCCGTCTTTGATGAAGGCAAGGCGCGCGATCTGTTCTGCAAGACCGAGGCGGGCCAGCTGTACATCGGGCAGGTGTGGCCGGGGCGCACGGCATTTCCCGACTATGTGAAGCCAGAGACGCGCGCCTGGTGGAGCGACCTGACCGCGCGCCACGTCGCCAGCGGCGTGGCCGGCCTCTGGATCGACATGAACGAGCCGGCCACCGGCGGCGTCGAGCCGTTCGCCATGCGTTTCGATCGCGAGGGCGCCAACCACCCGCACGAGCGGTACCACAATCAGTACGCGCTGCTGATGGCCATGAGCACGCACCAGGGTATGCGGGCGGCGAATCCGCACCTGCGCCCGTTCATTCTCAGCCGGGCCGGGTTCGCCGGCATCCAGCGGTACGCGGCGCAGTGGCTGGGCGACAACGCCTCCAACTGGGACCACCTGCAGATGAGCCTGCCCATGGCCATGGCCATGGGGATCTCCGGCCAGCCGTTCATCGGCGCCGACATCCCGGGATTTTCCGCCAACCCGACGCCGGAGCTGGCCGTGCGCTGGATGCAGTACGGAGCGATGACGCCCTTCTGCCGGTTTCACAACGAAGCGGGTGAACGAGACCAGTACCCCTGGTCGTTTGGCCCCGGCGTGGAAAAGCGCAGCCGCGCGGCGCTGGAGCTGCGTTACCGGCTGCTGCCGTACATCTACAGCGCCTTCATGCGCGCCAGCGAGACCGGCGATCCCGTCCAGCGTCCGCTGGTCTACGACTTTCAGAACGATCGTCACGCCCGCGAGACCGAGGACGCCTACCTGTTCGGCGACGCGCTGCTGGTGGCGCCGGTGCTGGGCCTGGGCCAGACCGACCGCCACGTCTACCTGCCGGAAGGAACCTGGGTCGACTGGTACACCGGCGAGCGACACGCCGGGGGGCAATTCATCACCGCCGCGGCGCCCCTGGATCGCATCCCGCTGTTCGCGCGCGGCGGGCGGGTCATCCCCAGCTATGCGACCGCGCCCCGTTCCACGATGGATCACCATCCCGAGCTGCTGGAGCTGCGCGTGGTGGTGCCCGACGAAGACGGCGAATACACCTCGTGCCTGCACGAGGACGACGGCGTCTCCGATGCGTTCACGACCGGGGCCTACCTGCGCAGCACGTTCACGCTGTCGCGAAAGGGCGAGCAGGTGCGGTTGTCGTCGACGGTGAAGGGCGACAGCTATCCAGAGTTTCGCCGCCGCTATTTTCGCCTGGTGTTCCTGGGCTGCCGCGTGGAAAAGCTGGATCTTCGCGGCGGTCAGGTCAGCGTCAGCAACGGCCACGTCGAGTTCCAAAACCGCGGCGAGGCGTTCGAACTGTCCTGTGCGATCTCCAGGTGACCGATTGCGATTACTCTCGCGCGCGACGCATCGCTTTGGAGTACAAGAGCTCGTGAGCAAAACGCGGTGGCACCAGACGCCCGGGCGATTTTTCTCCCGCGCGCTGGGCGTCGATGCACTCCTTGGCCACGCACAGCACCTCGCGCACGTCGAACCCGATGTGCTCGACGCCTTCGGCGACGCCGATGGGGCGGGGCCAGTTGCAATGGGCCAGGACGAAGACGTCGCGATGCAGCCGCACCTTGGCGCGCTTCAGCCCGGCCAAAAGGGGCAGCACCAGGTTGTCGTCGGTGACGAACACGGCGTCGGGGCGATCGGGGCGATCGAACAAAAGCTCGGTGATCCGTTCGCAGCCGACCGGCGCCACGTGCAGCGCCCACAGGCGATCCTTGGCCAGGCCGTGTTTCAGCAAGGCGGCCTGGGTGCGTTCCAGGTTGGGCGCGTGCGGCGAGATGACGGCGATGCGCTTGCCCTTTTCCAGCAGCCGGGCGGCGGCGCGGTCGATGAGGGCGGCAAAATCCAGGCTGAGCAGGGCCGCGTGCGGCAACGGCGCCCAGATCGCCACCCGCGGCAGGCCTGCCGTCTGCAGGGCCGGCAACAGATACGTGGTGGCGGAGTTCATCAGGAAGAGGCCGGCCACCGAGCTGTGCTCGACGGCGTCACACAGGGTCTGGTATTCGGGGTTGTTGGCGCGCCCGTCGACGCCCACCAGCGGGATCACCTCGCCGGGGACGCCGGTCTCGCCGCGCTCGATCAGGTCGAGGATGGTCGCCAGGAAGCTGGTCCATTCCAGCGAGCCGGGCTGTTCGCTGGTCACCCACAGGTACCGGTTGTGGTGCGGAAACGTCTTGGCCACGAAGACACCGCGCGTGCCATCGACGGTGATGAGGCCCTCCGTGCGCAGGGCCTTCAGCACGCGCGCCACGGTGGGGCGGGTCACCCCGAACTGTTCGATCAACGTGTCGTACGTCGGAAGCTTGGCGCCAGGTGGGCGTTGCCCCG
>JAXDMH010000810.1:0-6182 GCA_034666225.1 Myxococcales bacterium | reverse complement strand
CGTCCCCTCCGCAAAGGCCCGCTTCCAGCGCGAGGTCTCACAGATGCAAACTTTTGTCGAGACGCTGCCCCTCGGCAGCGTCAACCCGTTCACGTCGAAGAACGTCGAGGTCGGTTACAACACCCAGGCTGAGAGCAAGAACTGGTTCTTTGCGATCGGCGGTACTCGAGCTGGGGGAAGGGGACGGCCACTGTGTCCGGCACCCGAGCAGAGCCGATCTACACCGTCGATTTCGAGTACAAGTTTTACGATCGCTACAACTGGGACGCCGGCAAGTCGGTAAGGCTTGCCGGCATCACGATTACCGACAAGTTCATGGGCGAATTCCACCGGCAGGGGCTGGCGCAGGAGTACGACTGTTTCGGCTCGTTCAAGCGGCACCTGACGTGGAAGAAGGGGGAGGCCATCCCGCCGAACCAGCTTGAAGCTTCCGGCGGCCGGGACGCATGAGGCGCCGGGCGCTGCTGGTTACCGCACTGCTGTTGTCCGTTGTGATCGCTGAAGGTGCGGGTTGCCGCAAGGATAGGGATAGAAGGGGACATGACATGAGCAAGCCAATCCAACATGCGGCGACGCTGGCCGATCTGGCGCAGGAGTCCGGTGTGAAGCTCCCGCCGAGCGCGCGCCTCGTCGGGGCGGCCCGCGAGAACGGCATCGACGACCTGGTCCGTTTCAAGGTCGAGATTCCGGCGGGTGATCTCCCGGCTTTTCTCGCGACCTGCCCCGTTCCGGCGGACGCGTTCGAGCCCGGCGAGGGGGGATTGCTGGGCCCAGACCAGGGATTTTGGGATCCGAGCCGGGCCAAGCGACTCCGCACCGGCCAGAAGATCCTCCCCGGCACCCGAGCCCTGAACATCGGGATCGACGACGGCCGTCCCGACGTGGTCGCCGTGTACATCGTCAACCACGGCACGTAACCATGTTAATGCGAGATCGTAGGCGGGACAGGGATTGAACCTGCGACCCGGGCCGTGTAAAGACCCCGCTCTACCACTGAGCTACCCGCCTGAGGGCGCGCGCAGTCTAGCCGATCTGGCGACTCCTAGAACCGAAAGCCGACGCCGCTGGGGGTGATGAAGGTGAAGGCCAGGGTCTCGCCTTCGCCACGGTCGCCGCGGAAGTTGGCGATGCCGTCGACGACGCCGACCACCAGGGTGGCGGCGAAGATTCCGGCGGAGGCGAAGTTCAGGGTCTTGAAGGTGCGGGCGTCGCTGGCGTGATCGCCGAAGGTGTGGTCGTTCGGATTTTCCCAGGCGCGCAGCTGGGCGTAGGTGGCGATGGTGGCGCCCAGTGACAGCACCTCGATGGCGGCGATGGTCCAGCCGCGGGCGGCGTGGCCGTTCTGGAACTGGCCAACGGGCGGCAGGAAGTTCCAGATGAAACGTTTGCCGGGCTGGGTGCTGGCGGCCTGGCGGATCTCGTCGGCGTGGCGGGCGCGCACGCTTTCGAAAAAGGCGACCACGTCGGGCCGGGTGGTGGTGGGATCCAACCGGATGCCGGGTTTGATGCGCAGCAGATCGAAGAATGCGGTCTCGGCGCCTTCAAGCCGGCCGGTCAGAAAAAGCCCGATGCCCAGGTAACGCAGGGCCTGGACGCGCTGGCCGGGGGTGGGACGGACGCGCCCCTCGGCGACGGCGCGCGCGGCGTCGACGACCATCTCCATGTCGCCGTATTCGTATGCGGCGCGCGCTTTCTCCAGGGCCACGGTGGCATCGGGCGGCGCTTCGGTGCCGGCCGCCAAGATCGGAGGGGCGATGGGGGCGGCGACAATCAGTGCCAGCAGCGCTGCGAACATCACGACCGACCAAACATCGCCCGCGCCTGCCGTTTCGGCAATAGCGACGCGAACATTTTGCCGCCTATTGCGGGCGGGCCAAGATCGGGACGCCGTCGGGGCCGGGAATGACCACCAGGTTCGGGCGCGTGCCCGGCAAGAGCTGGTACGTGCCGGCCAGATGCTTGGCGCCACCGGGCAGGGTGCAGAAAATCTTGTGGGACCCGGCGGCCAGCTGTTCATAGACCGGCCGGACTTTGGCCGGCTGTTCATCGACCGACGGTGAACAGAACCCTTGCGAGGCGCGAAGGACCAGGCTGGCCGTGGCCAGGCCGGACGTCGACGCCGACGTCGCACCAGCAGGCGAGGGCGTCGCAGTCGGACCGGGCGCTTCATTGTTCGCCGCTCTGGGCGTCGGGTCGGCGCTCTTGTTTTCGGGCGTCGGTGGCGGCTGGTCTCCGGATGGCGGAACGGCGGCCGGCGCCGACGCCGGCGAGGTTGCGTCGGCGAGCTGATTCACCGCGGCCGGGCGATTGCCGTGGGCCACCGGTGCTCGTCGCTCCGTCTTGCGGTTCGCGCTGGTTTTCTTCACCGGCGAACCTTCCGTCGGCGCAGCCGCGACCGTCGGTACCAGCGCGGCCTTCGGGGCAGGATCCGCACGGGCGACTATCGGTGCTGCAATGGGCGCCGCCGCGATCGGCGCCCGCGTCGCCGTGCGCCGCGCCACGAGCATCTTGGCTGCCAGGGCGCCGCCTCCCGCCAGCAGGACAGCCACCGCCACGTATCGCGCCACCGATCCCCACCGTCGCCGCGCGTTGATGCGGGCGAGCAAAGCCTCGGCGCCCCTGTGCCCCGGCTCATAAGCAAAGACACGATTCACCTCGCCCAGTGCCCGGGCCAACTCTCCGCGCCGCACGCATTGCCGCGCATTTTCGAAGGCCTGCGCGGCGACGCGCGCCTTCACCGCGCGCAAGAATCGGTCGCGGTCGTCGAAGAATCCGCGCAGGTCTTCATCGTCGACGCCGATCCGCGCCTCCTGGATCAGCGCGCGCAGCGCCGCGTGCACCAGGCTGGCGTCGGAATAACGCTCGGCCGGCGCGCGCTTCAGACAGCGCATGATGATCGCTTCCAGCGCCGGCCCCACGTGGGGCTGGATCTGGCTGGGGCGTGGGATCTCGCCGCCCAGGATGCCGGCGATCACCGCCAGCGGATCCTTCCCCGGAAACGGCGGCCGCCCCGTGACCAGGTGATACAGCAGCGCTCCGAACGAAAAGACGTCGCTGGACAGGGCGACGTCCTGCCCGCGCGCCTGCTCGGGCGACATGTACGCCGGCGAGCCCAGGATCGACCCGGTCGCCGTCATGGTGTCGTCCTCGACGATGCGGGCCACGCCAAAGTCGGTCAGCAACACGCGCACGGGGGCGCCGGGCCGGCAGTCGATCATGACGTTGTCGGGTTTGACGTCACGGTGGATGATTCCGTGGCCGTGCGCCGCGCCCAGGGCGCCCGCCACGCGCACACCGATCAGCATCGCCACCTCGGGCA
Organism: Myxococcales bacterium; assembly: GCA_034666225.1. Taxonomy (GTDB): domain Bacteria; phylum Myxococcota_A; class Polyangia; order Fen-1088; family Fen-1088; genus DATKEU01. The sequence continues at coordinate 2,863 of JAXDMH010000810.1, read as the reverse complement.
GGATTCGCCCGCCACAGTCATTCATCAACTCGCGCAGCGTCGGGCCCTGGATGATCTCCGTGACGATGTATCCCGGCTCGCCGTCGCCGCCGGGGGCAAAGTCGAAGATGTCGACGATGCTCTCGTGCTTGATGGCGGCCACCGCCTGCGCCTCGCGCCGAAAGCGCCGTTCGATGTCGCCGCGCCCGGTGAATGTCCCGTGCATCACCTTCACCGCCACGTCCCGACCCAGCTGCGGGTCGAACGCGCGGTACACGGTGGCCATCCCGCCGCGGCCCAGTTCGGCGGTGATCCGGTAACGGCCCAGCGTCTTGCCGATCAGGCCAACCCGGCCGCTGTTGTCGTCAGGCGCGTCGCTCACGATCCCAGGATCACATTACCCCGGTATCGGACTTTTGCACGGCGTCTCCGACGCTGCGTGCTGCTGGCGGCCGTCCGTTTCTACCGGCGGAAACAGCGTTCGCGGTGTGAGAGGCTGAGGTTGAAACCCCTCACACCGCCGTCTGCTGCGTTCGCACCCGCCGCCGCCCCCGGACCGTCCCTTCCTGCCCTCGTCTCTTTTCCCCGTCCCCCGCCCTCACCACCTGAGATCACCCACCGACCGACCGAAGCACCCGACTCCCGACTTGCCCGTTCACCCAGCCCGCCCATTCCTGACCCACCACCTGTGAACCGCCCTGAACGCCCTGACCGACCTTGCGAACGCTATGACTATGCGCCAAGTCGTGTTTCCGTTTGCTTTCGCATCGGACAATTGTTTGTAACTTTTTGGGCGCCTTAACCGCGCGATTTTGTGTGGTTTTTCAGCGGTTCTAAGCAAGAGGCGGGGCGTTTGGCGTGCGCAGGCAGTATTTGGCGACGACATCCAGGAGGGCATCGACCTTGACCGGCTTTCTGAGCACCGGCACCGAGGTGGCCGCGCCCGTGAGGTGCCAGGCGGGCATGCCGGTGACAAAGACAAAGGGGGGAGCGGCGGGACCGAGAATCTTCATCGCCATGTCCAGCAATTCGCCCGCATTGCTGTCGCCCAGATTGATGTCGCTGAGCACGAGTGCAGGAGATTTCTCGACGATCGCGTTGAACGCCTCCACGACGCAGGAGGTGCCCAGCGCCGCGAAGCCAGATTCGTGCAGCGCCTCGACCAACACCTCTCGGGTGTCGGCGTCGTCTTCAACCACCAAAATCCAGTTGCCCACCAGTTGCAAAGATAACGACGACCGTCCCGCTTGGATACCCCAGTTGAAATCCAGTTGGACATCGACATCCAACTGGACATCAACGATCGGTAATGATCTTCCGTGTTCATGCTAGAACCGCGACGGTGTGTAACCCGATGCAGCCTTCCGCGCAGCCTGGAACTCATTGACATTACTTGCACAAACGCTGATGAAGGCGCCCTACCGGGTCAACCGATCGATGCTGCCCAACGGATTGCGGGTGGTCACCATCGAAACCCCGCACCTGCACACCGCTGTCGCGTCGCTGTATGTCCGGGCCGGCTCTCGCTATGAGACGCCGCGGACAAACGGACTGTCGCATTTTGTCGAACACATGTTGTTTCGCGGCTCGGCCCAGTTTCCCAACTCGTTCGCGCTGAATCAGGCCATCGAAGATCTGGGAGGCACGCTGTACGCCGAGACCGGACGCGACTATTCGCTGTACCAGGTGCCGCTGCACCCGCGACACTTGCCGCGCGGCCTGGCCATCCTGGGCGATCTCTTCACGGCGCCGGCCTTTCGCGACATCGATCTGGAACGCCAGATCATCCTGGAGGAGATCCTGGAGGATCTCGACGAGGACGGGCGCAACGTGAACCTGGACGATCTGTCGCGCGCCACTGCCTGGAACGGACACCCGCTGGGGTTCACCATCACCGGTCCGCTGCGCAACGTGCGTCGGTTCAAGGTCGAGGACGTCCGCACGCATTTTCAACAATTCTACGGGGCGTCGAACATGGTCCTGTGCGTGGCGGGGCCGGTCCGCCCGCGGGCCGTCGAGTCCATGGTGGGCGATGCCTTCGCCGCCTTGCCGCGCGGCCGGCGCCACCGTCCCATCGCGCCGAAGCCGCTGCTGCGCGGGCCGCGCTTTCGCTCTGTGCACAACGAATCGGCACAGACGCAGGTGCACATCGTCTTTCACGCCCTGCCCGAACGGGATCCCGACTATCAGGCGTTGCGCGCGTTGATGCGCGTGCTGGATGACGGCATGTCGACGCGACTGCACTATCAGATCTGCGATCAGAAGGGGCTGGCCTACTCGGTGTCGGGGGGACTTTATTCCTTTCACGACGCCGCGCTGCTGGAGATCGACGCTGCCTGCGCCCACGCCAAGCTTCCCGAGCTGATCAGCGAAGCGCTGGGCATCCTGGCTCGCTTCCGCACAGAGCTGGTCGCGCCGCAGGAACTGGACAAAGCGAAGCGTCGATTCGTCAGCGACATGGAAGCCTGTTACGACGATCTCGACAGCCTGTGCGGCTGGTTCGGCGGGACCGAACTATTTTATCGGCCGCGCTCGCAAGAGCAGCGCGCCCGCGAGGTGGAACGCGTCCGGGCCGAGCACATCCGTCGCGTGGCCCGTCGGGTGATCAGCCGGGAACGCCTCAACGTCGTTGTGGTGGGGGCGCTGCCGCGGGCAGTGGGGCGTAAGGTGGCGGCCGTGGTGAAAGACTTTCACTGAGGTTAGGCGCCGCACCGGGGCGGTTGTAGAGACAGCAAGCGACGGCTGTACGTGAGGCGGGGCCCCATTCGCTCCGTCGAGGGGCGGCAGGTGTGGGGTTCCCTGCCGTGCTCAAACACCGAACGGCGCGCGCGCCTTATGGGTTTGCTTGGAGTTGCGACGTACTGCGCGCCTGCGAACTGCGCGC
>JAXDMH010000809.1:0-9527 GCA_034666225.1 Myxococcales bacterium | reverse complement strand
TTGGACGTCCGCCAGGTTGCAGCTGTTCGTCTTGATGGTGACGATGTCGTCGATCTTGTTCGGACCTGTCACGGCCAGACGGGTGGCCAGCTCGCCCGGATCAACGGCGTGGCCCGGGTTGGCTTCGGTCAGATCCAGCGCGGCCACCGTCTCGCGCATGGTGGCGTTCCAGTCGCCCGCGACCGCCTTGGCGGTCTCCAGCAGCGCTGGATCCTCCGGCCACTCGACGTTGGTGTAGTAGACAATCTGGCGGGTGCTGTGCCGCTTGAGGGGCTGCTTGGTCGTCTGATCGAGCAGCATCTTGCCGTCGTCGCCCAGCTTGGGGACGTCCGGGCCCCAGATGTTCCAGCGGTTGATGTAGTACTTGCGGCCGTCCTCGGTGGCGCCCACCCGGCGGTCGTACGTCTGGCGAACGGTGCGGAAGAATCCAAACTTGGAGAATTCGTCGACGGAGGCCGGCGCGCAGTCAGCCCCGCTGTACGCGCCGCCGGCCTGAGCGAGGAACTTGCCCGTGCAGGGATAGAAGTCCTGGATCAGCTGAATCTGGTTGCCGTTGGCGTCCAGCAGCGGCATGCGATCCGGGTATTCCAGGGGCTGGTAGTTCGACGGTTTGACCGCCATGAACGAATGGCGGACCTTGATCTCCGAATTGCCGCAGTCCCAGGCCGCGTCGTCGAACACGTTGAAGGTGGCGCAGGCCGTCGCATCGGGGCCGACCGCGGCCTTGTCGGTTATCTCGAAGTAGTCCGGCGTCATGATGGGGCGGTACTGGTTGGAGATCTCGGTGTCGCTGTACAACGACCAGTCAAGCCGCATGTATTGCCGCTGCAGGGGCGGTCGATCGGTGGTGTTTTCGCTGATGACGTTGGTCTGCTCGCCGGTGCCTGGGTTGTACTCCCGCTTGACGTCGAAATGCGACTTGATGGGGAAGATCAGGATTGGCGTGTCGGTGTTGTTGGCGCCGCCGGTGATGGCGTTCTCGCTGCCTGGCGCCCAGTCATACGCTCGATAGCCGATGAGGGCGGTCTCCGAGATGTCGAAGCGGATCTTCTCCATCCCTCCCATCAACCCTTCGAAGGGGCCGCTGGTCGTGGGCGGCACCTCGACGATGGTGGGCCGGTAGTAAAAAATCTTGGCCGTGCCGTCGGCGTTGAAGAAGATCGCCTTGTCGACCTTGTCGGGCAGCGTGCGATCGATGTCGCCTTGGCCCGCGCAGCCTGCCACCGCGGCCAGGGCGCTGATCGTGGCGCCCAGCAGCGCCTGGGTGAAGGATAGACTGCGATTCCACTGCTGCGGGCGGTTCAAGCGGATCATGGCTCCTCCTAGATCGTTCCACTCACGCCGACGAAGACTTGCGTGTAGTTGTTGGCATTCGGTCCCGAAAAATCAAAGAACGGGAACCGCGGATGGCTGTATGTCGAATCCAGTGCGGGCTGATAGCTGGACATCCCCAGGGAAACCCCGAAGTGATCGGTGATGTCGTAGCCGAGCGCGATGAGGCCCCAGGTGACGTCGCTGCGCCCGCGCGAGACGCCGTAGACAGCGCCGAAAGCGTCATCCGGGACGGCGTAGGCGAACTGATTGATCACGATCATCGTCGTCGACAGTGAAAAGCGGCGCCGGCTGAGCGTGGCGCTGAGCGCCGAGGTGACGCCGTAGTTCGTGTTCAGGGGACCGCCGCAGTGATCGGACGTGGACGCCGCGCCGGCGTCGGACCCTCCGCCCACCAGGCCCGCGCTGACCGCGGTCTGTTGCAGGCGGCAGCCGGTGGTGTCGCCGGCGAAGGAGCCACGGTATTTGCTGGTCTGAATGTACTTGGTAAAGGCGCTTGAAAGGCTAAGCGCCAGGTTCCACTTTTTTCCTGTGGGATCGGGCCGACCGAATTCAAAGCTTCGGTTGGCGTTGAGACCGGCGGTCAGGCCGACGATCAAGTGCGAATAGCGGCTCTCGTACGACGTGGGCAGGATGGCGCGAAACAGCCCGCCGATGCGGATCTTGGAGCGCGCCTCCGTGTACAGGTTGCGAGCGCTCAGCACCAGCCAGGTGTCCAGCGGGTTTTCACGCCGCGCTTCCGGATTGTCGACCTTGGTGTACTCCAGCTCCAGGTATCCGCGGGCGTAAACGCTCAGCTCGCGTTTGGTGCCTATCTTGAACGTTGGTTTGAGATAGAAGGCGGTTGCCACATAGGGATCGTGATAGCCGCTGCTGTAGAAGGTGCCGCTGCCGAAGTAGTTGGTGATCTCCGCAGCAGATCCAGCGAACCGCTCTTGCCACCAGGACTTTGTTGCCTGGTTGCCTTTTTGAGTGAGCGTGCTGCTTTCGTCTCGGACAGAGCCGCTGTCAGCATGGGCCGACATGGTGGCCATTGTTAGACCAGCCGCCAGAGCAAAGCTGCACCACCAAACCAGCTGCTTCGGTTCTGTCAACGCGTCCCTCCGGGCAATGGACAAGAGCTGCAGTCTAGCAAACCCTGTCCCGCCTGTTTGTTTCTAATTGACGCATCTTGCGACGCCGGCCGCCCTTGTTTTCCCGCACCACGGTAACAAGAGGCGTGAACCTGTCGAAGTGGGTCACCGGGCGCGTCACAATTTCTGCCCGGGCGCGGCAGGCACTGATCTTCCAATTTCGTGTTGATGCCCATACGATTTTCTGCGACGGTTTCGCGATGCGAATCGCGCGAAGATCGTCGGAGAGCGGTTGGATTCTGGTCGCGGCGCTGGCCTTGAGCTGGTCCGGAGCGGCCCTGGCCGCCAAGGGCAAGGTCGGTATCCGTTTTTCTGGAGCGGAGGCCGGTCCCACGCGCGACGCCATCGCACAAGTGCTGGAGCAGCACGAATTCACGGTGATCAGCCAGGAAAAGCTGGAAGCCGCCGCGACCAAGATGCACCGCGGCCTGGAATCGCCCGGCGATCTGGTGGCCGTTGCCGCCAAGCTGAAGTTGGTTGGCGTCGTGGCCGGCGAGGTGAAGGACGGCGGGCACAAGGCGGGCGCCGTGGTGCGCAGCGGTAGTTCAGGCAAGGTGTCGGCCAAGGCCACCTGGTCGGCGAGCGGACCGAAGAAGCTGGCCGACGCGGTCAAGGCGTCCGCGTGGGCGCGCCTCGGTCCCGGCTTGCGCTCGGGCGCAGGTGGGGGTGCCGGGGGCGGTGGTGCTCAGGATGCCGCCGCCGAGAAGTTGCTGGCGGCTGCCGAGAAGGAAGACGACGACGAGGACGACAAGCCGGCTCCCGCCCCCAAGGCGGCGCGCGAGGAAGGGTCTCGGGAAAAGCCGGCGCCGGCCAAGCGCGGCGGACGGTCGGACGCCGACCTGGAGGAGGCGGCCGGTATTTCGCCGGCCGCTGCCGAGCGGCGATCGACCGAGCACCCCCGATCGAAAAAGACCGCAAAGGTGTCAACCGATGAGGAGGGCGTGGTGGTGGCCCGCCCCAGCCGAGAAGGGAAGTCGGACGGAGCGCGCGGATTGACGGCGCTGGAACTGGGCGCCGGACCGCGCTTCCTGTGGCGCGACCTTCATTACTCTGGAACGACCGGCTCGATGCTGGTTCCCTTTTCGATGGCCGGGGCGCCGATGCTGGGTGTGTCCGCCCTCTGGTTTCCGGGAGCCCACGCCACCACGGGAGGGGGTGCCAACATCGGTATCGTCGGAAGCGCCGAATACGGCAGCGGCATCAAGTCGAAGGCGTCGGATGGATCGATTTTCCCGACGGCGACCACCGACTATTTCGGCGGGCTGCGCCTGCGGCTGCACGATGGTCCGGTCGAGCTGGGCCTGACCGGCGGTTATGGCCGGCACGCCTTCGTCTTCCACGGCGGCATGGGGACCGACCGCAACAACATCAACGTGCCCGACGTGGACAACCGGTACCTGCGCGGCGCGGCCGAGGTGCGTCTGGCGCTGGGCCGGGATCTTTCGTTCCGGGCCGGGGGCGGATATCGCCGGGTCCTCACGGCCGGCGATGCGCGCTATCAGCTGCGGTCGGCGCAATACTTTCCCCACGCCACGGTGTGGGGCGTGGACGCGACCGTTTCGCTGGCGTATCGCGTTCTGTCGGCCATGGAGGTCGAGGTGGGTTACGACCTGCGGCGCTATTCCTACACCACGAACGCGTCGCCCAGCGATCCCATTGCGTTGCCGAACTTTATCGACAAATACAGCGCCTTTTGGGTGAACCTGGCGATCATCGTCGACGGCCCGGCGCCCCGCGCCAAGAAGGGCTCGGCCCCGCGCGAAGAGGACGACGAAGAAAGCTAGCCGACCGCTGCTGACGCCGTCCGCCGTACCGCCGCCGCCGGTCTAAAGCCGGGAACGAAAAGCGTCGAGGTCTAGGGTATGGCGAACGCGTTCTTGGTCATGGCTGGGGCCCTCTGCGCTCTGGGCGGCTACTTTGTGGGCGCCTGGCGGCAGCGTCTGGCGTTTCGATTCGAGCTGGACGGGGAAGACATGGATTCCCACGAACGCGTCCTCGAGATGATCGAATCGCTGGCCGAAGGCGGCGCCGGCGACCTCGGTGACAGCCGCGACGCTCGCGCCAAAGACAATCGCCCGAATTAGGACCGCCAAAGGCAGACCAGACCTCAGGCGAGGTGCGCCGCCTTCAACGCCGTCAGGATCACGCGCGTAGCCGGCGACTGGTTCAGCGTGTAGAAGTGGATGCCGGGGGCGCCTTCGTTGAGCAGCTCCACGCACTGGGCGGTCGCATGGGCCACGCCCAGCGCCGCCACCGCCGCCTCGTCCTGGCGTGAGCGATCGAGCTCGGCGAACAGGGCGCTGGGGATGCTGGCGCCGCACAGCTTGGTCATTCGTTCCACGTGGGCCAGGTTGCGGATCGGCATGATCCCGGGAACGATGGGAACGGTGATGCCGGCGGCGCTCGCCCGGGCCACGAAGTCGAAATAAAATCGATTGTCGAAGAACAGCTGGGTGACCACGAAGTCCAGGCCGGCGTCGACCTTGGTCTTCAGATGGACGATGTCGCGATCCATGTCCCGGCATTCCAGGTGACCCTCCGGATAGGCCGCACCGCCCACACAGAGGCGGTTACCAAAGCGTCGCCGGATGAACGCCACCAGATCCGAAGCGTGAGCGAAGCCGCCCGCCGTCTGGGTGAAGGTTGTTTGCCCGGCCGGCGGGTCGCCCCGCAGGGCCATGATGTTCTCGATACCGGCCTCCACCAGGCGATCGAGGACGCGGCCGATCTCGGCCTCGTCGGCGCCCACGCAGGTCAGGTGCGCCATCGCGCAGATGTGCGCTTCGCGCTGGATCCACTGCACCAGGTCGACCGTCTTCTGCCGGGTCGATCCGCCGGCGCCGTAGGTGACCGACACGAACGACGGCGAAAGATCCGACAGCTCGCGAATGGTCTTTTCCAGCGCCGCGACCCCGGCGTCGCTCTTGGGCGGGAAAAATTCGAAGGAGAAGACCCGTTTGCTCAGTTGATCGGCGCGACCGCGCGCCTCGAACAGCCGTCCAATCTTCACGGCTAGGTATCCCCGGCGATCCCGTCGCCGATCTTGTCCAGGCGGGCCAGGGCGAAATCGGCGTCGATGGTGATGGTCTCGCCGCGGCGTTCGGGCGCCTCGAACATGATGTCGTGGCAGATCTCTTCCAGGAACGTGCGCAGGCTGCGGGCGCCGGTCTTGCGGCGGATGCAGAAGTTGGCGATGCCGCGCAAGGCCCCCTCGGAGAAGCGCAGGTCGACGCCGTCCATCTTCAACAGCGCCGTGTACTCGCGAATCACCGAATCAGGCGGCGCGGTCATGACCAGGAACAGATCCTCCTCGGACAGGGGATCCAGCTCGACGCGCACCGGAAGACGTCCCATGAATTCCGCCAGCAGGCCATAGTCCAGCAGCTCCTTCTCCGTCACGCGGCGGCTTTTCCCGCGCGTCGATTCGGCGCTGGAACCGAAGCCGACGGTCTTGGGCTCGTCGGTCAGGCGCAGATCGGAGAAGGTGCCGGCGGCGATGAACAACACGTCCTGGGTGTCCATCACCACGAAGTCGTGCTTGTTCCAGTGCTGGGTGACGTTCATGGGGACGAAGATCTCGCGCCCTTCCAGCAGCTTCAGCAGGCCCTGCTGGACGCCTTCGCCGCCGATGTCGCGCGAGCCGGCGCCGGTGCGCGCGCTCTGGGTGCGCCGGGCGATCTTGTCGACCTCGTCAATGAAGACGATTCCGCGCTGGGCCTTGTCGACGTCGTGATCGGCGCGGTGCAAAAGTTCGCCCACCATGACCTCGACGTCCTTGCCGTAGTAACCGGCCTCCGTGTACTCGGTGGCGTCGGCGACGGTGAAGGGGACGTCCAGGCAGGTGGCCAGCGTGCGGGCGATGTGCGTCTTGCCCGAACCGGTGGGCCCCACCAGCAGCACGTTCGACTTTTTGATGAGGCGTTTCTGTCCCGTCGTCTTCTGTTCGCAGCGCTTGAGGTGGTTGTAGGCGGCGATGGCGATGGTGCGTTTCGCGCGATCCTGGCCGACGACGTACCGGTCGAGATATTCGAAGATCTGGCGCGGGGTCAGGATGGGGGAACGTTCGTTGACGCGGGGGTTCTGCTTCATGGGCGGGGGCCAGTATCCCACCGCCTTGGTGATCCCGCTAGAAGCGCGCCCATTGTCTCCCGTTGTCTATAGCCAGCCGCCGCCAGCTACGATAGAAATCTGCCCCATGACCATTGCACGGCAAGCGATCATCGAAAGCGTTCTGGCCCGCGAAATTCTTGATTCGCGCGGTAACCCCACGGTCGAGGTCGACGTCACGTTGGAGTCGGGCATCATCGGCAGCGCCGCGGTTCCTTCCGGCGCGTCGACCGGCGAGCACGAGGCGCTGGAGCTGCGCGATGGCGACAAGAAGCGTTACCTGGGCAGGGGCGTGCTCAAGGCGTGCGAGAACGTCGGGTCGCTGCTGGGCCCGGTGGTCTGCGGACGCGACGCCTTCGATCAGGCGGGCCTGGACGGCGCCATGCTGGCCGTCGACGGCACGCCCAACAAGGGCAAGGTCGGCGCCAACGCCATGCTGGGCGTGTCGATGGCCGTGGCGCGCGCGGCGGCCAACGAGCTGGCGGTGCCGCTGTACAAGTATCTGGGCGGGCCGGCCGGGCGCGTGTTGCCGGTGCCGCTGATGAACATCATCAACGGCGGTGCCCACGCCGACAACTCGCTCGATTTTCAGGAGTTCATGATCGTCCCCAAGGGGGCGCCCAACTTTGCCGAGGCGCTGCGCGCCGGCGCCGAGGTGTTTCACACGCTGAAAAAACTGCTCCACGACCGGAAGGCGTCGACGGCGGTCGGCGACGAGGGCGGTTTCGCGCCCGATCTGCCGGGGGCCGAGGCGGCGCTGGCGGTCATCGTCGACGCCATCGAGAAGGCCGGGTACAAGGCCGGCAAGGACGTCAGCGTCGCGCTGGACGTGGCGTCGAGCGAGCTGTGGGATCCCGCCAAGAAGACCTATTCGCTGGAAGGCGAGGGCAAGGAGCTCGACGGCAAGGGTCTGGTCGAGTTCTACCGCAAGCTGTGCGAGCAGTTCCCCATCGTGTCGATCGAAGACGGCATGGCCGAGAACGACTGGGACGGCTGGGTGGCGCTGACCAAGGCGCTGGGCGATCGCGTGCAGCTGGTGGGCGACGATCTGTTCGTCACCAACGTCGAGCGCATCCGCCAGGGCATCGAGAAGGACGCCGCCAACAGCGTTCTCGTGAAGGTGAACCAGATCGGCACGCTGACCGAGACGCTGGAATCGGTGGAGATGTCGCATCGCCACGGCTGGACCACGATCATCTCGCACCGTTCGGGCGAGACCGAAGACACGTTCATCGCCGACCTGGCGGTGGCGGTGCGCTCCGGGCAGATCAAGACCGGCTCGCTGGCCCGTTCGGAGCGCGTCGCCAAGTACAATCGCCTGCTGCGCATCGAAGAAGAGCTGGGCGCCGGGGCGATCTGGGGCGGAACGCTGGGCCGTCTGTAAGCGGGGCGTAAAGACTCGTCTCATTTTTCTGGAAATATGATGTTCCCCTACGGTCAGGGGTGTCCCCCGTTGGAGGCAAATCGTTTCGAGAAACCTTCATCAGGCGATGAAGTCGTGTTAGAAGCGCCGTCAAATCTGAACTGGAGATGACTGCGATGACGACTCGTTCCTTGAAGGTAGTGGTGGCAACGTTGGCCCTGGGGGTCTTCGGTTTCGGATGCTCCAGCAGCTCATCGTCGAATGACGGTGGCGACGCCGGGAAGAAAGATGCGACCGGCGATACGGTTGATGCGCCCAAGGATTCGCCCGCTGGCGACAAGCCGGCCGACGTGCCCGCCACTGACACCCCGCCAGGCGACGCCACCGACGGCCCCGTGCTGAGCACGGCCGCGGCGCGCGGCAAGTATCTGGTCACGGCCGTCATCGGTTGCAGCGACTGCCACACGCCGCCCCTGGCGAACGGCATGCCCGACATGTCGAAGTACCTGGCCGGCAACGCGGACTTCATCGTGCTGCCCAATGGCGACAAGCTGGGGACGCGCAACCTGACGAATGATCCGACCGGCCTGAAAAACCGCACCGATCAGGAGATCAAGGACATGTTCCTGAACGGCGTGCGGCCGGCCGCGACCGGCGGTAGCGCCGCTGACGGCGGGGCCGACGGAGGTGACGCAGGCGATGGCGGAAGCGGACCCGTCGCGCTGAACCCGGTCATGCCGTACTACGTGTTCCACAACATGACCAGCGACGACGCCGACGCCATCGTGGCCTACCTGCGTACGGTCCCGGCCGTGACCAACATGATCCCAAGGCGCGGCGCTTCCTTCGACGTGCCGGCGCCGGCGCCGGCCCTGGACCTGAACGCGGTCAAGTCGCCGAAGTACGCCGACTCAGCCACGCAGGAGAGCGCGTTGCATGGCAAGTACCTGGCCTCGCAGATCGGCCTGTGCGTCGAGTGCCACACGACGCACCTCGCTCCAGGCTCTGCCACCGTGCTGGATGAGGCGAACCTGTTCGCGGGCGGCGAGGACTTCTCCGCGCTCTTCGCCACCACGCTGATGATTCACCCGGTGTCGAAGAACCTGACCGGCGACAACACCACCGGCCTGGGGATGTGGATGACGATGGACGTCCAGAACTGCCTGCTGAAGGGCAAGTCCAAGGACGGCAGCGGCATCTGCCCGCCGATGCCGCTGGGCGTCTACAAGAACATGACCGAGGGCGACGCCAAGGATATCGCGAACTACATCAAGTCGCTGCCGGCGATCGTCCACAACGTGCCGGACATGTGCGTCTTCCCGCCGGTCCCGCCCGAGGCCACCGACGGCGGCGCGCCCGAGGCGGGCGCCGAGGTGGCGGCCGAGGTCGGTGACGAAGCCGGCGGCTAGGCCGCGATCCAAACCGCATTCCGGTTAGTATTGTCCAGGATGCGCAGCGCAGGTTCGACGGGTCGAAGCGTCATTGCGACGGCCTTGGGACCTGCGCTTTTGTTTTGGGGGGCGCTGCTGGCGCCTGCTTGCGGTGGTTCGTCGGGCGCGACGGCGGCGGTCGATGCGGGGGTTGAGGCGCCA
>JAXDMH010000808.1:0-6451 GCA_034666225.1 Myxococcales bacterium | reverse complement strand
ATCCGTCACTCGCCGAAGAAAATTCGAACTCATTTATACGCTCCCAGCAATGGCTCAATGAACGGCGCGACCGGCTTTCGTGGTTTCCGAGAGCATTGGCACGTGTTACGTTCGCGGGGTGAGCGACGGATACCGGTTGGTAATTGTCAGCGACACATGGTGGGGGCATCGGAGCGGGTCGGGTCACGGGACATGAACGGCACGCCGACGAAAGCAGCGGACCTGGTGACCAGGGACATCGCCGGTGAAACCGTGATCGTTCCGGTGCGCCGGGGCGCCGTCGACATAAACAACCTCTATGTTCTGAACGCCACCGCCGCCTATCTTTGGAGCCAGATCGACGGCAAGCGAACGTCGGCTGATTTGGTCGAGTTGCTACTGCGCAACTTTCAAATCGATCGGGCGACAGCCGAAGCAGATGTAAACGAGTTTCTCAATTCGCTGCGGGAGTCCGCGCTGACGAATTCCGCGCCATTGAACGAACGGTCGCCATGAACCAAGTGGTAGACGTCCCCGCACCCTCGACCAGCCGGGCGTAATCAATCACGGCACGGGCGTGCCGATTGCCTCGAAGTAGTGCAGGCCGTGCCGACGTCGGGACAGACCAAGGTCACCCGCCCGGCGTCGTTTGCCAAAGCGGCGCCATCAAATAACAGACAGAGCAGGACATTTTCATTTAGCCAACACCGGCCATTTACAAAAAGCCCGAAAGAAAAATCAAAACCGCTGCGCAAATCTTGCTGCATTTGTTTTTCGCGCGTGAGACTCGATTTGAACCGATGTTTTACAAACACCACGCGCGCCTCTTACTGATCCTCAACCTGGGCACGACATTGGGGGGAGCTGCCTGCAGCACGGATACCTCTCCCGCCACGATGGGAACTGGTGGCAGTGGCAGTGGCAGCGGCAGCGGAGGCATGCCGTCTGGAACCGGTGGCACGACAATGGGAACGGGCGGGCTGACCGCTGGCAGTGGCGGCACCGTCGCCGGAAGTGGCGGAAACAGTGCAGGCAGCGGTGGAGCACCCCAAGACGCCGCCGGGGATGCTCCGGTCGAGGCGCCCGCCTCTCATTGCAAGACGGATCCGGGCTATGCACTACAGTTTCGCGGAACGGGCGATGATCGCGTGCATGCCGACATCACAAAGCTTCCAATCAACGGAGAATCGCGAACGATCGAGTTGTGGGCTTACTTTGAGGACAGCAATTTATCGTGGCACACCGAGCACGGACTCTTCGAATACGGAATGAAGGGCGGATGCCACGAATTTGGGATCAACTCCGTCGACTGGCCGACGACTCAGGCTCAAGGAATGATTCATCCTTATGGCAACTGCAGCGAAGTCGACAACTTCTTCAACCTGCCGGCGGGGACTCCACGGAGCGGCTGGATCCACTTTTCCTTCGGCTACGACAGTCAGGCGAAGCAGTTCCATTTCACAATCAACGGCAATGAAATGCTCGCCATCGGTACCGGTAGCGCCGCTGCCGGCCGCGGCACCCACGCCATCGGCGCCTGGCCGGCGGACAGCAATTTCAGCACAATGAAATCGCCCCTTCGAATCGGCACCACCGATGATTTTGCCGGCCCGCCAGGCTGGCAAGGCAAGATCGACGAGCTGCGCGTCTGGAACATCTACCGAACCGCGGACGAAATCAAACGCGACATGAAGGTCATGCTCAAAGGAAACGAGGCCGGTCTCGTCGCATATTACAAGTTCGATGAGGGCGCCGGACAAACGAGCGCAGACGCCACCGGAGACACGAGCAACGCCGCCCAATTTGTTGGTGCGGACAAACCGACGTGGCCGATGTGGGCGAAGTCTGATTTGCCTGGGCCGTTCACCTGCGCGCCGTGACCATCGTGGCGCGCAAGCAATAACGATCAGCGGTCGCGGCGCCGACGGGCGGACATCGCCGCCGCGACGATCAAGAAGAGCCCGCCTCCAGTTTCGCTGGTTGCGCGGCTGGAGGGCCGCGGCGCCAGCGCGCAGCCAGCGGACGCGGTTGGGGCGACGACACCGGGCGTTTCCGGACGATCGACGGAAGCATCGATGACCACGGGCGGCGTGGCGGCGTCTGGTGCACCGGTGAGCGGTGGGCCGCCGTCATCGGCAGCCTTGCTGTCAACGGCGGCTTCAGCGTCAACGCGGGCTTCGGCCCCTCCATCGTCGATCGCGGCGTCGGGCGCCGCGCCTCCGTCCATCGTCGAGCCAACGTCCGAAGCCAGGCCCGTGGCGCCCCAGAAAATCAGATACTGGCCGGCGTTCGGCTTGGCGATCGCCACCTTGGTCATCGGCTGCAAAGAGCTGGGCGAAAGCTCGACGCCGGTGATGGTGTGCACCGGCGTGTCGATCATCTGATCCTGCTTGTTCCACTTGTGCATGCCGGCGATGAGGTTGAAGAAGATGGGTGGGTTGGTCGGCAAGGGCATCCCGGTTCCCCAGTCAGGCAAGGTGAAAGTCTGCGCGGTGGTGGTGCCATCGGCGTACGTCATGGTCACGGTCAGCGGGGAGGGTCCGATCGAGCTCAGCAGGAAAAGGAACAGACGTGAGTAGTGGCCGGATGGAACCGCGAACTCGAACGAGCCGGCGCCGTGCAGATAAAAGATCTGCTTGCTGGTGGCGGGGGCCGCGTTGGAAAAATTCAGCACCACCTGCGGATGGCGGCTGTCGGAGGCAAAGACGCCGTCATCGGGCAGTGCCACGCCATTCTGGTGCAGCGATATCATGGCCGCGGTGGTCATCAAGCCGTCGCTTTGATCGACGCCGTCGGTCCAGGGAACGACCGCGCCCCCGGTGAGCGTCGACACCGCGCGACCATTTAATAGCTGCTGCACGGGTATCTGCACCGGTTGATCGGCGGCCGCGACAGCGCCCGCCGCCATCGTGGACAGATACAGGGTGCTGACGAACCAGGCCCGGCGGTGAAGGCGCATCAGTTGTTTACCACCGGCCCGGTCGGTGGGGTGCCCTTGTACAGCTGGATTTCGTCGATCCAGTAGTCCCAATCTGAATCGAGCCCCAGGAAGGCCAGCTCCTGGATGCGATTTGCCACTGTGGCCGAGCCCCCGCTGGCTTCGGCGAAGGTCACCGTGTATTGCGCCCAATCGGTGGTCAGTATCACCGTCGTTCGCGGGTGGTCATAGCATTTCATCGAAGCGTCCGGGCAGTCGCCGCCGACGCTGAGCGCGTTGGTCTCGGGCAGCACGAAGTTGACGCTGAGCTTGTTGGTTTTGCTCGGGCCGCTGGCGCGGTTGGCCTTGGCCCAGAAGGTCACGCCATCGAACAGCGAAATATCTACGCAATAAATGCCGCGGGTCTTGTCGATGGCCAGGTTGAAAACGGCGCCCACGCCATAGCCGCCCATGGCCGGTGTGCGGGCGCCCATGCCGGCATAGTGGCCAGCGTGAGCGGTGCCGACGGCACCTCCAGATTGAATGATCATTTTCGCCACGTTCGGCCTGGACACGACGTCGCTGAACGTCGACCAGCCGGGATCCAGCGCCGCGCCCTCGAAGTTGTCGACCTTGGTCTTGTCGGCGGTCAGGATGCGCGTCCCGGTGCCGTCGCAGACGCTGGGTCCCGTGTTGCCGCCATCGGCAATTGCAATGATCCCGCCAGTGCCGCCGCCGTCGGCGTCCGCCCCGGCGCCGCCCCCGCCGCTGGTGCCGCCGGTGCCGCCGGTCGAGGTGGCGCCGCCTGTGCCGCTGGCGTTGTCTGCGTCGCCATTGTTCGGATCGCTGGCGCCGGCGTCAGTGCTGTCGCCCGGTGCAGCGCCAGCGCCGCCGCCGCCGCCAACTACGGGCCCTTCGTCGACCTGGCAGCCGGCGGTGAAGATCGCCAATGCCGCGCTTGCAACGATGAGGAACAATTTCATCAAGACGATTTGTCGACTGTCGATCGCAGGAGGATCCCTGCAATTGGGGGGCTATATGCAGATGTCCATTAACTGATGATCATGACGACAGTGCGGCTACTTTAAGTCTGACCAACCGAGGTTGACAAGGCCGTCAAACGCTATTCGTGGTTCAAAATCAAAGTGAACCAAGGCTCGCGGAGTCCGCAACTCGAATGAAGGCGATCGGTCAGGGGTAGAGGTCCGCGATCTCAGCTGCCGAGAGCGCTCGTTTGTAAATCCGGACCTCATCAATGACCCCGGCGAGCAATCGCGAAGTGCCGTCGCCGCGGGCCCCGATGGCCCAGTTGCTGGTGACGGTCACTGCCCCTACCGTCTTCACTGAACTGGAGACCTGCACGCCATTGCGGTAAAGGTGCCACCCGGTTCCGTCATAGACCCCGGCTAGATGCACCCATGTTCCGATGTCACCGCCCGGGACTGCGTAGATTGTCGAATACGTTGTGCCAGCCACCCAGCTGCCGACTTCGTAGTTGGGGCTCGCGATGCGCAGGAATACCTCGTGGTTGGCATCGTAACCGTGGGCGAGGAGATTCTGGACGCCACCGGATGATGACGGTCTCACCCACGCACTCAAAGTGATCCGCCCACTGAAGTTCAAGACAGCGGGATTGCCAAGCGACGCATACTGATTGGTTCCGTTCAGAGCAAGGGCATTGAGATTGGAGCACGTCAAATGGGGACCGGGCGCCCACGTGGGGGAATTGATCAGTGTTCCATTGTTCCCAGATCCCGACGAATCGATGATCGGCGTCTTACCTTCGTCGAGCTTCCAGTAGCCAACCAGGCCGTCATTGAGCGATCCGCAGCTGCCGCCGCTGCCGTCGCTGCCGCCGCTGCCGCCCCTGCCGTCACTGTCATTGGGGGCATCGACCGACCCCGTCATACCGCCAGTACCCGGGGAGCCATCGATTTGAGACGCGTCCATGGCGCTGATCGCGCCGCCGCTGCCCACCGCGCCGCCTGAGCCGAACGGTAGGCCCCCTGTGCCTCCACCGGAGCCCAAGGGTCCGGCGTCTTCCGGGTCTGCGTCGACTGCACCCCCCATGACTCCCCAATCCGGCATCTCGGCCGACTGCATGGCGTCCTGGGAGACATTTCTAAATGGCTCGGCCGGCCGGCAACTCGCCGTCCAGGAGAGAGCGGCGACTAAACACAAAGGTGCCCAGCGCGGTGCTTGCCCCCGTCCAATGGACAGCACGATAGATAAGAACACATTCAAACCATCGACACCTTGGTTCGGAGGTTTAGACTCCCTGGTGCCAAAGCAGCTCGCTTTCGGCTGCGTTGGTGGTTCGGAGGATCCGCCCGCGATCAGTTCACGATGATCCCGGGACAACCGTAGGTCGCCTTGATGTCCTTGACCTGTCCCGCCCGGGAAGCGTCGCACCACGATCCGTAAAGCTGAACGGCAGTCTGGCCGGCGGCATAGTCCCAGCCGTTCCTGTGCGTCGGATCGGCCGGCACCTTGGTTCCGTCGGCGGTGACAGCAACGTTCGACGGATCGGGCGGCACGCTACCCAGGTTGAACGAGCAAGAGTCGATCAACCCACCGATGGTGCCCAGCACGCTGACCAGATCAGCGGTATTGGAAACAGGATAGTAACTGGGCGTCTTGGCTTGCGGTCGGCCGCCGGCGACGGCCATCGCCGCCAGAGTCGCCTGCGCGTCGACTACGTTGCCGATTCCGACGACGAACACGGGAATCCCCAAGGCCACGCTGTCCCTGACGGCGCTCACCGCGGCGGCGGCGTCGGAGGCGTTCTGATCCCCGGAGACACCGCAATTTGGTTCGCCGTCGGTGGCCAGCAAGATGTATTTGGGATGTCCGTCGTTCAAAGACGAAAGATAAAGGCTGGCCCCAGCCAGCGCGCCCCGGGTGGGCGTGCCGCCATTGGGCAACACCGCGGCGATCACGTTGCGAATGGCCCCGCTGGTCTGGTCGGCGACGGGAACCGCGATGTTCGTCGAGATCCCGCAGATGAAATCCTCGGGAAACAATTTCAACCCCCAGCGAATGCTGCCGTCAGTCTGTCCCACCACTTGATTGATGGCGGCGGTCATTTGCGGCCACTTTGACGTCGGACCGCAATTGATGCCGGTCAAGGTCAAACAGAGCTGACCGTCAGGCGTCTCGCCCATTGATCCGGATTTGTCCAGCACGACCAGAAGATCGGGGGTCACTTTGTCCAGACCGAACGTCTTGACGCCGCAGGTCGCCGCGATGGTGCCGTTGTTGCCGCCGACGCCGGGCCCGCCATTGCCGCCACGCACTCCGACCGTCATGGACGTGACGCTGCCCCCGGTGCCGGCGCTGGCGCCGGCCACAGAGCCCGGTGGATTCGTCACCGTCGGCGCCGTCAGCTCATAGCTGCCGCCTTCGCCGGCACAGCCCGCGACAATCATTGCCGAAACCACAGCCACAGCCACAAGACGAGGTCCGCCGTACATGCTGCCCTCCATCAATCGACGTTGCGGGACGGCGCGCTCCGTCGTCGCCACCTGCGACGGTCGCCGAGTGCGTCCTTATCAA
>JAXDMH010000807.1:0-5044 GCA_034666225.1 Myxococcales bacterium | reverse complement strand
TGCGGGCGCGGCCCCACGATCGACATCTGCCCGACGAGTACCTGCAGGAACTGCGGCAGCTCGTCCAGCGAGGTGCGGCGCAGGATCGCGCCCAGCGGCGTGACGCGCGGATCGTTCTTTTTCGCCTGAACGATCTGTATCGAACTGTCTTCGCTGACGGTCATGGTTCTGAATTTGAGAACTCGAATCTCTTTCCCGTTCAAGCCATATCGCCGCTGAACGAAGAAGATAGGCCCGCGAGAGGTCAGCTTCAGCAGCATCGCGATTATGAGCATGGGAACGGCGATCACCGCCAGGATCAGCGAGCCGACGACGACGTCCTCCACGCGTTTCAGCCACAAGTTGATGCCCTGAAAAGGCGTGCCGTGCAGGCTGAGGAGAGGGACCCTCCCGATGGCGGTCAACTGCGCTCCGATTAGCTGATAGGCGGAGAAATCGGCGACGAGATACAACGTCGCCGTGGTGTCGGCCAGATCGCGCATCACCTGCGCTATCCGCGGCTCTGCCCGCAGCGGCAACGCCACGTACACGGCGTCCATCTCACCGGCGCGGCACGCCTCGATCAGCGCTGACAGTGGGCCCAAAAATGGGCAACTGATGTCCGACAGATCAAGGCGTCGGTCGGCGCCGCGGTCGTCGTATACGCCCTTGATATTGATGCCCATCCATGACCTGGTCTGGATCTCTTCGCAGAGATACCGCGCGTTCGCGGTAGCCCCCAGGATCGCAACCTGCCGGGTGTTCCACCCGCGGGCGCGGAGTGCACGCAAAGAGGATCGCACCAGCAGGCGCCAGGCGCTGAGCACGATGGGCGCCGATACGAACCAACCAAACGAAACGACCCGCGAGTAGTCCTCTGACATCTTGGTGGCGAAGGCCAGTAGTACCAGCAGCGCCACCGTCGCCGTCCAGGTAAGGAAGACCGTCCGGATCTCGACGCGAAAACGTTCGATCCGCCACGGCCGATAGAGGCTACAGAACTCAGCAAAGACGGTGAACGCGATCACCCCGATCAGGGTCGCGGTGCTGGTCTGGCGCGACCAGCCGGCTCCGTAGATCCAGCTGAAGATCGGATGGATTGCCGCAATCAGTAAGATGTCGACAAGTTTTTGGATCGTGTAGACGGCATGCTCATGGCTTTTCAGGATGCCTAGCTTCACCGGTACTCCTCCGAGGCGCACGTTCCTGAAGGTCGACAGGAACGTCTGGTTTGTTTACTTCGAGGCAACTGATGTTAAGGCAAACCGAGATACGCAGAATGTAAATTCTAGGCAAACTATGTAAACAACCTCACACGCATGCGGTGTGTCAACGATTGCTGGGTCGCGCCAAAAACGCCAATGTGGGCTCAATACACCCGGTGTCAGATAGTCGTGGTCGGTTCCAATTGCCTTATATTAATCACGATTCATGCTCGGAGGCATTGGTGCATCATCATCAGAGCGGGGGCGGAACGCCGGGGTTCGATCGTTCCGCCCATTCCCTGCGGGAAGGCCATCGGCGCGACCGGGTGAACTGGACGAGACGCCCTTTCGGACGGCAGGGGCGGCCCCCGTATTGGGCTCGGGGATGGTCGCGGCCCGCGGTTCGCTGGGCAGCACCGCCTGGGCCGGAGGGATGTCGGGCGGGCCGAACCCGTCGGGCTGGTCCGCCGATGCGTCGATGTAGCTTCGAGCAGGCGTCCCCGTGGTCCGTGGCGGATCCAGGATCGGCACGGAGACGGTCGCGGTGGACTCGCCGCTCGGGGCGCTGGCGATCGCGACAACCACGACTCCCAACGCAACGGCCACGCAGATCGACAAGCCAAGAGACCTTAGGAACGAACGCGACAGCCCGTCGGGCATTGGCGCTGATGCTAGCAGGCCGTGACCGCCGCGGCGAATCCGCCGAATAGAGTTATGATTGGAGGCTTGTGATGAAGAAGACGTCACCACCTTTCTTCCGCGTTCCACGCGGACCGGCCAGCACGAACCGGCCAAAGACGGAGGCCGGCCAGCGGCAGGTCGATCGACCGGTACCGCCGACGTCCCGGAACGCCAGCTTCTCCGTCGTCAACGGGTCCAACAGCGTCACGATCCGATCGTCCGCCGAAAGGCCGCCGCAACGGACCACGACCGATCCACGCGTGACGTCGATGTGGATGCCCGCCGTGGAAGTACCGGCCGGCACCGCCGAGCAAGAATACGCAACGGTGGTGGTGGGGGAAGCGGAGCAAGCGCCGCCGCAGCGAGTGTCCGCCTTCGGCGACGATGGCAGGTTCAGCGACGGCATCGCCCCCGGCGGCACGGCTCCGTTTCGGGTAGGACCCTACGAAGTTGCAACGCGCATCGCGCGCGGTGCCATGGGATCCGTCTACGTTTGCCGCAGGGTGGCCGAAAGCAATCCCGACCGACTGCTGACTTTGAAGGTCGTGCGACAGCACACTGTCCGGCAGGAGCTGGCGACGGACTCCTTCCGGCACGAGGCGCTGGTCGGTTCTCTGTTTCACCACCCCAGCGCGCAGACCGTCATCGACAGCGGCGTCTACGAGGGGCAGCCGTACCTGATTCTGGACTATGTGGACGGTCTCTGTCTGGCCGACGTGTTGGCCCAGGAGACACCACCGACGCCCGCCGTGGCGGTGGCTATCATCCTTGACGTGCTCGCGGCCTTGCAGGCGCTGCATCGCACGCACGATTCCGCCGGCAAATGGCTGGGGCTGCTTCATTGCGACATCTCGCCCGAGAATATTCTCGTCGGTGTCGACGGCGTGGCCCGCCTGGCTGACTTCGGCAGCGTTCGCTTCACGGCAAGGAACAATCAGGCGCAGCCGTTTGCCATCTCCAAGCCGTCGTACATGCCGCCCGAGCAGTTCCGGGGCGACAAGCTTGATTCCCGAGCGGACCTTTACTCGGTGGGGGTCCTGCTGTGGACGATCCTGACCGGGCAGCAACCGTTCGCCGCCGAGAGCTATGACCGGGTGGCCTTGAACGTCATGCGCAAGAACATCAAGCCACCCAGCAGCCACGGTGCCCCCGACTGCCTGGACGAGGTCTGCATGCAGGCGATCAGCCGATCGGCGGACGGCCGTTTCGTCGTGGCCGATGCGATGGCGACGGCGCTGCGGTCGGCGGCGCTGACCAAGAACCTGGTCGAATCGCGCGAGGGCGTCGGCCGCTGGGTGGCGCAAGCGGCGGGTTCGGAATTGACGGAGCGCCGCCAGCGGATCGAGGCCGCATTCTCCGGCGCCGGGAACCGGTCGCAGAATATCCGCTCGGGCGAGATCTCGCCGCCGCCGATGCGCTGGGCCGAACCGGAGCGCGATGGCAGCGGCCCGTCGATGAGGGAGACGCATGTCATGGTCGAACAGACCATGATGTCACAGACCGTGATGTCGTCCCCCGCGCGCCCCGCGTCCCCCATCGCGCCAAGGGCCGTCGAACCAAAGCTAACCGCGCGTCAGCGGACCATCATCGCCGCTGCTTCCGCCCTGGCGTTCCTGCTCACCGTTGTCATCGGCCTGGCGCTGTCGTCGCGAAACCGCGGCGGGCACGCTCACACCCAGGTCCTGGTCCCCGCCGTCCCGTCGGTGTCCGTCGCTGTCGGCGCCCCCGTGGAACCGTCGCCGTAGCTAAACGGACCGCTGGCCCCACAGGCGGCGCAGCGGTTGTCCAGCGATCGACGACAGGAACTGCCAGAGTTTCCACGACGCGATACCCGCGCCCACGACGAAGACGATCACGACGGGTGGTGGTCGAGAGCGTGGATCTTGTGTACCAGCGCGGCCGCCTGATAGTGGATCAAGTAGATGAACAGCGAGGCGCCGGCGACCTGATTCGTTACCGCGGCCGCACTGAAGGGCAGGGCGATCCGCGGCGTGCAGACCAGGAGGACCAACGCCGCCAGGGGCATCCATTGCACGCTCTCGTGATCCAGCAGAGGCAGAGCGAACAGCGCCAGGCCCGAGAGAAAGCAGATTCCTTTCAACGCCGGTCGGTCGGCCTTGGCCAGGGCCCAGCCGAGGAACATGAACGGGATCGTCTTGTGAGGGACGCGGTCGTAAAGCGCGTGCGTGTCCCAGACGCGGCTGACGCCGACGCTCACCACGACGGAGGCCAGCCAGGCCACCCATCCGACCGCGAACGGGCGACGGCGGGCCAGGCGCCGTACGGTCGGGAAGGCCAGCAGCAGACACAAGAGAAGCTGGTTCTGGACCAGCACGTCCACGAACCAGTAGGTGAAGCCACCGTCGAAATCCGGGTCGACGAAGTTGTTCACCAGCAGCAGCGCCTGCCACTTGAGCGACGAGTACCTGATCTCGATCGCCGCCGTATACAGAAACGTCGGCAAGACGATCTTGAATGCGGAGCGCAGGGCCGGCGTGACCTCATCGGCGCGCAGCACGGCGCTGAGCTGGTAGCGCGCGAAGCTCATGCCGGCGACGACGAACAGCGCCTGGGTCGATGCCATGGCGCCGACGTTGGCCAGGTGCTCAAGCACCACCAGCACGATGGCGACGGCGCGCACCAGCACCGAAGTGTCGACGGTCGACCAGCGGCTCCGGGGCGTCGGGGCCCTGGCGGCCAGCTGTCGGATGGGCAGCCGCTCCCACCCATCGGGAAGGCGGCCGAGCAGCTTTTCCAGATGGGCGGAGGCTTGAATGAAGGACAGCGAGTCTCCGCCCAGGTCGGCGAAGCTTTGATCAGCCCGGATGGTCGGCACCCCCAGGAGGGCGCGCCATTTCTGGGCGATGGCGCCTTCGGCGGACCCCGCCGCCAGCGTGCCGTCGGCATCGATCTCCGACGAGGCGGCCGCCGGTGGAACCAGGCGGCCGCGATCGATCTTTCCGTTGGGGAGCAGCGGCAGCTCGGGCAGCCAGACATAGAGCGCCGGCACCATGTACGGCGGCAGCGCCGCCGACAGAGCCGCCCGGACGCTGGTGGTTTCGCCGCTGCCGACCAGGTACGCCACCAGCCGCGTCTCGCCGGGCGCCGTTGGATCGGGCAAGACGATGGCCGCCCGCACGGATGGCAGGCGTTCAAGCTGGCCGCATATCTCGCCCAGT
>JAXDMH010000806.1:0-5051 GCA_034666225.1 Myxococcales bacterium | reverse complement strand
CCTGCTACCGCGGAGGATCACACCACGCGCCAGGTGGTGCCGCCGGCGCCGTCCATCAGTTCAATGCCGGTCGTGCGTAGAGCCTGCCGGATCTCGTCGGCGCGGGTGAAGTCCTTGGCGGCGCGCGCGGCGGCTCGGTCGGCGATGCGCGCCTCGACGACCGTGGCGTCGATGCCGCGCCGGGCGCAGAGGCGAGCCCGGCGCGCCAGCAGGAACTCAGCCGCCGGGCGCTGAAAGATCCCCAGCGTCTCGCCGCAAGCACGCAGCTCATTGCGCAGGCGCGCCAAAGTTCGGCGGCGCACATCCTTGGCGGTCGCCTTGGGATCGTCCAGCAGCTTGTTCGCCAGCACGAACGATTCATAAAGGTGGCCCAGCGCTGCCGCCGTGTTGAAATCGTCGTCCATCGCCTCCCGGAACGCCGCCAGCGTTCGATCGGCGGGCGCCATCACCTCGCCGGCGCCGGTCTCGGCGGCGGGGATGCCGGCCTGATCGATGCGCTCCAGCGTTCGATAGAAGTACTCCAGCCGCACCTCGGCCTCGTCCAGGTCGGGGTACTGCTGGCGCCCAGCCTCGTCGCGGGCGATCTCGAACGACACCGGGCTGCGATAGTGCACGGCCGCCAGCAAAAGGCGCAGCGCCTCCAGGTCGTGGGTCTCCCCCACGCGACGGATGGTGACCACGTTGCCCAGGGACTTGGACATCTTCTCGCCGCCGAAGGTGACCATTCCGCAGTGCAGCCAGTGCCGGGCGAACGTCCCCACGCCGAAGGCGCCCTCCGACTGGGCGATCTCGTTTTCGTGGTGCGGGAAGATCAGATCCGTTCCTCCCCCGTGCAGATCGAACCGCTCGCCCAAAAATCGATGGGCCATCGCCGAACATTCGATGTGCCAGCCGGGCCGTCCCGGTCCCCACGGGCTTTCCCAGGCCGGCTCGCCCGGTTTGGCCCCTTTCCACAGCGCGAAGTCCAGCGGGCTGCGCTTGCTTTCGTCGATCTCGATGCGAGCGCCGGCCTTGAGATCGTCGATGCTTTGCCCGGACAGCTGCCCGTAACCGGGAAACTCGGCCACGGCGTAATAGACGTCGCCGTCGGACGCATAGGCCAGCGCCCGGCCTTCCAGGCGCTTGATCACGTCGATGACCTGGTCGATGTTCTCGGTGGCTCGTGGCTCGATGTCGGGAGGCAGCACGCCAAGCGCCGTCATGTCGGTGGTCATGGCCGCCTCGAATTCGCGGGCCACTTCGATGGCGGGGCGTCCCTCGGCCTGGCCCCGGCGGATGATCTTGTCGTCGACGTCAGTGACGTTGCGGACGTATTGGACGTCATAGCCAATGGCCCGCAGGTGGCGAACGATGACGTCAAAGGCCACTTCTTTGCGAGCGTGGCCGACGTGGCAAAGGTCATAAACAGTGACGCCGCAGGTCTAGATGCCGATCTGGCCCGGCACCATCGGTTCAAAGGTCAGCTTGCGTTTTTCGCGCGTGTCATAGATGCGCAGGCTCATCGGCGCAGCCCCCGCAAGAGGCCAATCAGGTTGACCGCCCCAAACAGCAGCAGGACCGCGCTGGCGATCACGGCGTCAAAATGGTCGCGCGGATAGTCGGCCTCGATCAGCAAATAGGCGTCGTCCGGAATCTGCACGGCAGCCAGTGTCCTGATGGCTGCCACGGAGGCAAGCGGAATGCGCACGGCCTGGTTTTGCGCGTCGCGCACCGTCAGCGCCTCACGGCCATCCGCGCCCAGATCGGCCAGGCGAACCTTGTATCGCTCGCGCGCCTCACGGATCTCGACATGGGGATCCAGATCGCCCAGCGCGCCCAGCGACGCTTCGCGCTTGTCGGCGGGAAAGCGCACGCGAAAGGCGAACTCTGCGGCCGTCGCTTCGGGCGTGGTGACAGGCGCCGGCCCCGTGATGGTGCCTGCCTTGTTCGCGATGGCCGCTCGGGCTGCGGCTTCGTCGAAGAACCTGGTACGTGGCAAGGCCACCACCACCTCGCCGGGATGCTCGACGTCGATGGCCAGCAAGTCGGGCGGGGCCAGTTTGACCTGGTCGCCGGCCAGGTCGCGCAAGGTCACGCCGGCGGGAGAGGCCGCGGCGGCACCGGTCAGCACCGCGGCAAGCTGGGCGGGACGAAAGAAATGCGCTGCGCTGACGTGGGCGGCGTAATAACGACGAATCGAGCTTTCGAACGAGAGATCGCCAAAGCGGATCAGGCGCCCTTCGAAGACGTCCTGCTCGGCGCGGAAGGCGGGCAGGGGGCTTTCGCGGCGGTGCAGAAAGAGGCGGCCGTCGGTCTGCAGCACCTGAAAGAACTGGCTCAAGACCCAGGAACCCTTGGTGTCCAGCTCCAGGGCGTTCTGGCGATCGGGGGCGCCGCGCAGGTGGACGAAATGATTGATCCCTTGCGCCACACGGTCAGGGGTCGCAAACAACGTGCGGGCGTCACCCAGGTCGATGGGCGTCGCCGACGACAGGCTGTAGGTGACGTCGCGACGAATGTGAAAGACGATGAAGAAAGCCAGCGCTGCGGCGCCCAACGCCAGCGCCGGGTGACGCGTTCGGGGCGAGGGGACGTGCGCGAACTCGTCCTGAGCGGATACGGTCATGAATTCGCCGAATTGCGCGGAGAGCCTACCATACCGGCTTGCCCTCACCCGTTCTTTCCGCTATTTGCGGTTACATGCGAGGCCTCCCTTCGTTGTCGCGCTTGGGGTCGCGGTCGGGGTCGCGGCATGGGCTGCGGCTGGGCCTGGCCGCTGTCGTCGTCGCGGCGGGCGCGCTGGGCGGCTGCGCACCCAAGGCGAAGACGCCGGAAGAGGCGTATCGTCGATTCTCGCAGGCCGTTCGCAGCGGCGACGGGGGTGCCCTGTTCGACGCGGTGGATCCGAACACCCGCTGGGCCTGGATGAGCGTACAGAAGTGGCACCGCGAGGCGTATGACATCGTGCTGAGCAATTTTCCCGAAGGCCCGGCGCGCGAGCGCGAGCTGCGCCGGTTCCAGGCCGGCGCCACAGCGACCAGCGGTCGCGAGCTGTTCCGCGCCGAGGTGGCCGGCACCTTGCCTCTGCTGGCTCCGCTGGTGGCGGCTGACGCCAAGATCGAAGTCGACGCCACCATGGGCGATCAGGCGGCGGCCGTCCTGGTGTCGGGGATCCGTGTGTCGCTGCGCCGGGGAGGAAATGGCGCCTGGGGTTTCGCCGGTCTCGCCGCCCAGGCGGAAGAGCAGAAGATCCGCGCCTATCACGACCTGGAGACCGTGCGGGCCAGCGCCGCCGATTACGAGCGCGCGGCCGCGCGGGCGGCGGTCCGGTGACCGCCCGCCCCAAACCGGAGCGGGAAGGACCGCAACAACTGACGCTGGAGGCGCGTCTGGCGCCGCCGCCGCTCCCATTGGCAACGCCGACGCCCGCGCCAGTGCCAGCGCCTGCCGAAGCCGCCGTCGGGGTGCCGCCGCCGGTCGCCGTCGAGCCCCCACCCGCCCCGCCGGTTCCCGCGGCGCCGCGCATCTACGTGGTCTCGGAGCTCATTCGGGCGGCGCGGCTGATGCTGGAAAGCCGGTTCGCCGACGTGCGCGTGGAAGGCGAGATCTCCGGCCTCAAACGCTCTGGCTCGGGGCACATCTACTTTTGCCTCAAGGACGAAGAGGCGCAGGTCGACTGCGTGATGTTCTCGCGCGAGGCCGGCCGACTGCGCTTTCGTCCCGACGAAGGGATGGCGGTGCGCTGTCGCGGCCGCCTGACCATTTACGAAGGGCGGGGCAAGTTCCAGCTGTCCGTCACCGACATCGAACCGACGGGGGCCGGCGCGCTGGCCATCGCCTTCGAGCAGCTGAAAAAGAAGCTGGCCGCCGAGGGGTTGTTCGACGCCGCCCGCAAGCGGCCGCTGCCGTTTCTGCCGCGCCGCCTGGGCGTGGTGACGTCGTCATCGGGCGCCGTCATCCGCGACATCATCCGCGTCGCCCACCGCCGTTTTCCGCTGCCCATCCTGCTGGCCCCCACGCCCGTGCAAGGCGACGGGGCGGCGCTGAGCATCGCCTCGGCGCTGCGTCGTTTACAGGACGTTCCTGACGTAGACGTGATCATCGTCGCGCGCGGGGGCGGTTCGCTGGAAGATCTGTGGGCCTTCAACGAAGAGCCGGTGGCGCGCGCCATCGTCGCCTGCCGGGTGCCGGTGGTCTCGGCGGTGGGGCACGAAACCGACTTCACCATCGCCGACTTCGTGGCCGACGTGCGCGCCCCGACGCCATCTGCCGCCGCCGAGTTGACCGTGCCAGTGGCCGACGACCTGCGTGTCGAGCTCTTGACTCTGTGTCAGCGCGGCGCGCGTGCCGCCCAGGCGCACCTGCGCCACAGACGGCTGCTGCTGGAACGGGCGCGCACTCGCGTCGGCGATCCGCGCCGCCTGCTGGGCAGCCGGCGCCAGGCCATGGACGATCTGGTCGAGCGCGGACACCGGGCCTGGCGTCGCCGCCTGCTGACCGATCGCACGGCCCTGCGCGCCGCGGAGATGGCCCTCTACCGATCGCACCCGCAGCGGCGGATCGCCTTGCAGCGGGCCGGCCTGATCGCCTTGCGCGAGCGGCTGCAAGCACGCATCCGCGTGGAACGCGATCGCCGGCACCGGGGGCTGGAGGCCTGCCAGGCCAAGCTGGGTGCCCTGTCGCCGCTGCGAGTCCTGGAACGGGGCTTCAGCCTGACCGTGGGACCCGACGGGCATCTGGTCACCCGCGCCACGCAGGTGCGGCCCGGCGATCGCATCCAGGTGCGCCTCAGCCAGGGCCAGTTGCAAGCCGCGGTCAGCCAAGCCGCGGTCAGCCAAGCCGCGGTCAGCGACGTGGGGGCCGACCCCGCAGCGAAGGACCCAGAAAAAAAACCATGATTCAGGCTGCGGTCCTGGGCGCCGACGTCAGCAAGAGCCGATCGCCGGTCATTCATGAGGCGGCGTTCCGTGCGTTGAAGATGAAAGGCCGCTATCAAGCGATCAGCGTCGACGCGGCGGGATTCGAGGCGCTGATCGCCAAGCTGCGCCAGGACGGCTTCCGCTATATCAACG
>JAXDMH010000805.1:0-8238 GCA_034666225.1 Myxococcales bacterium | reverse complement strand
CCTGGAACCAGCGCTCGATCGGCGGCTGCACCTATCACGTGTCGCATCCGGGCGGCCGATCGTTTGATCAGCTGCCGCGCAACGCCCTGGAGGCGGAGAGCCGGCGCGCCTCCCGCTTCTTCAAGATAGGCCACACCCCCGGGCCCGGTACGACCGGCACCGTCCCGGTGCGCGACGAAAAGCCCTCGCGCGATTTCCCGCTCACGCTCGACCTGCGCAAATAGGCGCCACCCGACCGGGCGACGGAATCGCGACAGGGGTGTCCTTGTTCGGCCCGGCAGGCCAACGGCGAATCGGCGGGAGGCGCGGCTTTTCGCTTGGCCCCGTCGTTGCTTTGTGGGGAGGCGCGGAGGCGCCATGAAAAAATCAGCTTTGACGACTGTGTGGGTGTTCGGGACGGCGTTCGGTCTTCTGGCCGGATGTGGCAGCAGCTCTTACGACGGCAGTAATGGCCCGTATTCGCCGCCGGGGGGCGGTGCTCCGTCGACCGGCCCGGCCGGGTCGAACAGTCCGTCGTCGCCGGCCAGCGGCAGCGGTGGGTCGGCCGGGGCGCCCGTCAACGGCGGCAGCTTTGGCAACGTGGCCACCGGGGGCGGCCAGGACTTCGGCGCCTTCCGCCGCGCCTTGAACGAACGCCGCATCCCCTCGCCGAACAGCCTGGACGCCGCCGGCTTCTTCGCCGAGCACTATACGTCGCTGCCGATCCCCACCTGCGGGCAGACCTTCTGCCTGCACGGCATGCTGTCGGTCTCGCCGGACATGGTTCACGGCGGACAGTGGACGCTGCTGCAGCTGGGAATGAATTCGCCGGTTGATCCGGCCACCGTGGCGAAACCGCCGCTGGATCTGGTGGTGGTGCTGGATCGCTCCGGATCAATGGCCGACGCAGGCAAGATGGACTATGCCAAGCAGGGCCTGCATCTGCTGATCGAACAGCTGGGCGAGGACGACACCTTCACGCTGGTCGCCTTCGACACCGACGTGCAGACGCTGTTCGGTCCGACCCGCATCGGCACCAACCGGGCCGCCGTGGGGAGCATCGTCGACGGCATCCGGCCGCAAGGCGGCACCAACATCTACGGCGGGCTGGAGGCCGGGTACAAGGCGGCCCTGTCCGTCGGGGACGAGACCCAGCAACGCCGGGTGATCTTCCTGACCGACGGGCTGCCCACGGCGGGCAACACCAGTCCGGAGCAGATCAAGACCATGTCGGCCGGGTACAACGACAAGTACATCGGCCTCACCACCATCGGCCTTGGCTCTGACGTCGACGCCGGCCTTCTGCGCAATCTGTCCGAACAGGGCGGCGGCAACTTTTACTTCGCCGAGAAACCGGCGGCCGTGCAGGAGGTGTTCTCGACGGAGCTGGCCTTCTTCGTGGCGCCCATCGCCTACGACCTGGAGCTGAGCATCGACGAGCTGCCCAGTTACAAGATCAAGCAGGTCTACGGCACCAACCTGTGGCGCGCCGGCGCCAGCGGCGGCCAGGTGCGCATCCCCAGCGTCTTCCTGGTCTCGCGCACCAGCACCATGCCCGACGTCAACGGCGGCCGCCGCGGCGGCGGATCGGCGATCATGGCCGAGCTGGCGCCGACGCCCGCGCATCCCGCCGCCGGCCATTGCGACGTGGCCAACCTGCACCTGCGCTATCGCCAGCCCGGATCGACAACGATCGAGACCCAGGACGCCGCCATCGCCTATGAGGTCGGCGACGCCGACGGCACCACCGACGGTTTCTATGACACGCGCGACGTCGAGAAGAACACCATCATCCTGGGCCTGTTCGTGGCCCTGCGCGACGCCACCGCCCGCGCCGCCACCGATCCCAGCGGGGCACGCGTGCTGCTGACCGCCTTCCAGCCCAAGTTCAAGGCCCGCATCGCCGGCTGGGCCGACGACGACCTCATCGACGACATCGTGATCCTCCAGCAATACATCGACGTGTTGGGGGGACAGCCGTAGCGCGCTTCTCGAACGACCGACGGCCGACGATCCGGGTCTCGAACGATCGCCTTCGGATCCAGGTTTCCCGCAGCGACAGGACCCGCCCACGCGGAGGAGGCGGACGCCGCAAGATCACATCTTCGCCGCTACCGGCGCTCTTCGTCCAGCCAGGTCTGCCAGACGTCCGGAACGAAGCCGACGGTGGCGCGCGCCCCGTCGCGCACGATGGGGGTTTTCAGCAGCAACGGATCGTCGACCAGGAGCTGTTCGATGCGCGGGCCGGTGGGGGCGGCGTATTTCAGGCCTTTTTCCAGATAACGCTTGCCCTCGCGGTCGATCAGCTTCTCGGCGCCACCCACCCGGGCGGCCACGCTGCGCAGCTCGCCGGCGGACATTCCTTTCTGGGCCAGGTCGACGTGATGGAATTTGACGCCGCGGTCCTTGAAGAAACGTTCCGCCTTGCGCGTGTCGGGGCACTTCTTGGTGCCGAAGAGTTGCAGGTTCACGACCGCAGCAGGCGGCGCATGATCTTTCCCCGATCGTTGCGCGGAAGGCTGGGGCAGCGCTGCCACAGGCGCGGCACCTTGTACGCCGCCAGGTGCTCGCGCGCGAAGACAGCCAGCGCAGCCCACAGCGCCTGGTCGTCGGCCGGTGGCTGGGCGGGTGGCTCGCCGTCGCGGGTGACGACGAAGGCCTTTGCTTTGACCAACCCCGCCTCGTCGGCGCAGCCGACCACGGCACATTCGGCCACCGCCGGATGCTGGAGCAGGACGTTCTCGACCTCCAGGGGCGACACGTAAACGCCACCCACCTTCAGCATGTCGTCGCTGCGCCCTTCGTAATAAAAATAGCCGTCAACCACCCGCAGCAGATCGCTGGTCACGATCCAGCGCCGCCCGCCCTGTTCGACCATGGTGCTGGCCGTGCGCTCGGGATCGCCCTCATAGCGGACGGCCGCCGAGCCGCCGTTGACCCACAACGTCCCGATCTCACCCTCGCTGGCGTCGCTGCCGTCGGGCCGCACGATGCGCACCTCGTACCCGGGGACCAGCCGGCCCAGGCACCCGGGGCGGGCGTCGCCCACCCGGTTGGAGATGAAGATGTGAAACATCTCGACGGAGCCGAGGCCCTCCAGCATCTCGACGGCGAATGTCTCTTTCCAGCGCACGAACAGATCGGCCGGCAGCGCCTCGCCCGCCGAGACCGCCACGCGCACGCTGGAGAAAATGCTCCGGGCCGCCGTCGGTTCGGCGGCGGCGTCGATCATCCTGGCGGTGATGGTGGGAACGGTGGCCAGCACGGTCGGGTGATGGCGGGCCGCCAGGGAAAACAGCAGTTCCGGCGTGGGGCGCTGGGGGAACAGCACGGCCGTCGCGCCGACCGCGAACGGGAACATCAGGCTGATGCCGGTGGCGTAACCGAAATACAGCTTTGACGCGCCCAGGACCACGTCGCCTGCCGACAATTCAAGGATGCGCTTGGCGTAGCGTTCGATGTTGAAGGGAAAATCGCCGTGGCAGTGCACCGCCGCCCGCACCTCGCCCGTCGAGCCTGACGTGAAAAACCAGATCGCTTCGTCGTCGGCGCGCGTGTCGGCGTTGGTGAAGCGGACCGACGCCGCCGCCACCCGTTCGTCGAACGACACCAGCGTGCGACCGAGAGGGCAATCCGCGCCCACCACCACCGTCGCCGCCAGGTGAGGCGCCGCGCCGATGACGTCCGCGGCCCGCGCCATCAGCGCACCGTCGGCGAACAGCGCGCGGGCCCTGGTGTAGGCCAGATAGCGGGCGTAATCAGCCGCCGGCAGCTCTGGGTTGACCATGGCCACCACGGCGCCCGCCTTCAGTGTCCCCAGGAACGCCGCCACCGCCTCGATCCCGTCGGGCAGCGCGATCAAGACCCGCTGACCCATGCCCACGCCCAGCGCGCGCAGCAGGTTGGCCACCCGATTGGACTGGTCCTGAACCTGGGCATAGGTGAACCGGTGTTCGCCGACGATCAACGCCGTGCGGTCGCCCTGTCCTTCCGCGATGCGCGCGTCCAGCAGATAGCTGGCCAGGTTGAAACGCGCGGGCGTGTCAGCGATGGACATGAAGAGCCGCCTACTTCATGCGCAAGCGATCGACAGGGACGCCGCCGATCAGGTGCTTCTCGACGATCTCGGCCACGTCTTCCACCTTCACGCCGCCGTACCAGACCTGTTCGGGATAGACCACCACGGCGGCGCCGCGTGCGCACTGGTCCAGGCAGCCGGCAGCGTTGGCGCGCATGCGTCCTTTCAGGCCACGGTCGTGCAGCAGGCGTTTGAATTCGTCGCGCACCGCCTCCGAGCCTTTGTCCGCGCAGGAACCTTTGGGGTTCCCGGGATCGCGCCGGTTGGTGCAGATGAAGATGTGCCGTTCAAGATGCGGCTGGGCCATGGCGGGGCCGTAGCCTAGCACGCGTCAGCCGACCGGTCGCAGCCGCACCGTCTGCGCGGCGATGGTCTGGTTCATCACCCGCGCACCCTGCGCCGCGAACCAGGCCGGATCGTCGGTGGTGTCATAGCGGCGGGCGCCGCCCCGGCTCAGGCGCTGCTCCATCTCGGGGTGGCGATCCAGCCAGTCGGCCAGGCGCTCGGCGACGATGGCCCCCTGGGTCAAAAGCGCGATCGACGGATCAACATCATCAATGACGGCCCGGATCCCCGGCAGCAGCAGCGGATAGTGCGTGCAGCCGAGCAAGATCCGCGATGGTGGCGGCCCGCCAACGACCGGGGCGAGCATCGGATCGAGGTACTTGTGCAGAAAATAGTCGGTGCCGGGGCCTGACGTCTCGCCCGCCTCGACCAGCGGCACCCACAGCGGGCAGGCCTGTTCGACGAGAGCGATCCCCGGCGCCAGCTTGGCCAGCTCCAGGCGATACGATCCCGAGGCGATGGTCCCCGCCGTCCCCAGCACGGCGACAGTCCCGGTGGCCGGCGACGGCGGCGTCACGCCCGGGATCGCGCCGGGAGGCAGCGCCGCCAGCGCTTCGGCCGAGGGCCGCACCACGCCCAGGATGCGCCGGTCGGGGTGGCGGCGCGGCAGATCGAGCTGTTGCAGCGTGCGCAGGGCCAGCGCCGACGCCGTGTTGCAGGCCAGCAGCACCAGCGGGCAACCTTCGGCGAACAGGTACTCGACCGCCTCGCGCGTGAACTGGTAGACGACGTTGAGACTGCGCGACCCGTACGGCGCCCGCGCGCTGTCGCCCAGGTACAGGTAATCATACTGCGGCAGGCGCGCCAGCAGCGACGACAGGACGGTGAGGCCACCGAACCCCGAATCAAAGACGCCGATCAAAGGCGCCCGATGTCCTGGCCGCGCACCCAGCCTTCAAGGCCGTTGGCCAGACGGATGCGCAGCCAATCCTGATCGCGATCCAGCAGGCGCACGCGCAGGCCGGCGTGCAGTTGAAAGCTGGTCTTGTAATTGACGTCGGCCCCTTCCTTCACGGCGACGGCGTCGGGCAGCACCACACCAAACGGGACGCGGTCCAGCGCCGCCCGCCCCACCAGCAGCCCGCCCGACAGCAACGCCGCCATGCCCAGGATGGCCGCCCCGGCTCCCAGGGCGCCGCGCGCATCCTCGCTGGCCCGGCGGCGAATCAGCAGCACGGCAAAGAAGGCCAGATAGATCCCCACGAACAGCCAGGTCTCGGTCGAGGGCGACAGGAAACCGACCACGCGGATCCAGACCGGCTCGCGGTCGGCGCCTTCGATCTTGTCCAGCGTGTGCCGGGCCACCGCCTTGCGCGCCTGGGCCAGGTTGTACCGGACGTCGTCGTCGTCGGGATCCAGCGCCGCTGCCCGTTCAAAGGCCCAGATGGCGCGGCCCAGGTTGCCCTGGCGGAAATAGGCGTTGCCCAGATTGAAATAAAGGTCGCTGGAGACCAGGCCGCCCCGATCGATCGATTCGTACGCCGACACCGCCGTGGCGTAATCGCCGTGCAGGTAGGCTTCGTTGCCGCGCTTCCAGGCTTCGTCCAGGCGATCGGCGAGGGCGTGGGTGGCGGCGGCGGCGATCGCCAGGAAGAGGACCGTGGCGATGACCGCGCGAACGCGAGAACTGCGGGAGCCTTTGGTCACGCGTTTTTCTCGTCGCGCAGCGGCGATTTTTCGATGGCGTCGATCAGCTCGGCGGCGCGCTCCAGCGATGCGGTCATGCGCTCCCGTCCCACGCCACCCGAGCCGGGGGCGAATCGCGCCAGGTCGCAGTCTTCCAGCTCGGCCAGCACGCGCGCCACCACGCCGTCGGGCATTCCGCGCTCGCGCAGCAGCGTCGACAGCTCTTCCATGCGCAGCCCGGCCACTGAAAGACCGAGGC
Source organism: Myxococcales bacterium (assembly GCA_034666225.1). GTDB lineage: Bacteria > Myxococcota_A > Polyangia > Fen-1088 > Fen-1088 > DATKEU01. The sequence continues at coordinate 1,951 of JAXDMH010000805.1, read as the reverse complement.
GCGCGGCCAGCAGATCGCGCAGCACGCGATCGATCTCGATATAGAAATCGCCGGTGCGCCCGGCATCCAGGTGCTGCTGCGCCGCCGACAACCGCTTGCGCATCTGCTGCCGGGCCCGGCGCCGACGCCGGCGCTGGGTGTCGCCGCCGAACCGTTCGCGCAGGCGGCCCACCACCGCCGTCACCAGCAGCCCCAGCGGCGGCACCACCAGGAGGCCGGTGAATCCCGACGATCGATAGAACGTCGTACCGATGTCCCGTTTCAGCGCCGACTGGGCCCGGATGGGGCGAATCTCGGCGGCGATGACGTTCTCACTGGCCGCCCCGGTTGCGGGACCAGCGGCGCCGGCCCCGGCCGGTCGACTGGCGGCGTTTCCGTCGCCGGCGTGCGCCGCGACCGCGCCGTCGCCGGTCACCTCCAGGCGCACGGGCTCGGTCTTGGCCACGGCGTAGGCCTTGGTTTCGGGATCGAAGTACGGCAGCGCCAGCGACGTCAGCATGGTGGTGCCGGCCCGTTCCGGCAGCAACAGATACTCCAGCGACTTGGTCCCGGACACGGCGTCACCCGGAGCACCGGGGCTATCAATGGTCAGCGTGCTTTTCGGCGGGTAGCTCTTCCAGCCGTCCAGGGCGGGCAGCGCCGGCGCGCGCACGTTGCGGACGTTGCCCTGCCCTTTGATCTCCACGACCAAGGTGACGGCCTCGCCGACGCTGACGCTGCTGCGATCGACGTGGGCGGCCATGGTGAACTTGCCAACGTTGGCCGCGTCGAAATCCGCCGGCTGTCCCGCCTTGGGCGGGGACAGCACCTCGATGGTCACCGGATCGGCCTTGAGGCGCTGGCGGCGCAGCTTCGATCCGAAGAAGTCGACCTGGGCCACCTCGGATTCCAGGGGCGTGATGGTCAGCTTGCCCGGTTGCAGCGGGAACAGCGCCTTCTTCATCAACAGCGCGACCTGATAGTTGCGTCCGCCGACGGTCTCGCTGGTCAGTGACAGTTGCCCGCGCGCGCTGGCCGGCGTGATGTCCTCGACCCAGAAGCCGTCGGTGTGCGGCTCGGTGATCGGTTCGTACTTGTCCTGGCGCTGGGTGATGTACAGGAACCAGCTGACCGTCACCTGCTCGCCGAGATACGCCCTGGTCTTGTCGGGCACCGCGCGGATGAAATTGGCGGCGGGCGCCGACGACATCGACGGCGGTCGCGACGCCGGGTTGTCCGGTTCTGGTTCTGGCTCGGGCTCTGGCTGCGGGTCCAGCAAGCCGCCGAACCCCGGTATTCCGGCGAAGGGCGAGCGCGAATGGGTCGGCTGCCGGGGGACCGCGGCGCCGGCGTCGACCACCCGGAGGTTGACCGTGTTCGACTTCATCTCGCGCCCGTCGACGCGCACGCGCGCCGGGCCGATGCTGACCGGCCCTTTCTGGCTGCCGGCGGCCAGGGTGTACTGCCAGCTGTATCCGTTCTGAACGAAGGTGCCGCCACCGCCGATCTGCATCTGCGTCGATCGGTTGGGGCCACGCGGCGCCTGGACCACGCGCAGCGAGCCAAAGTTGGGCGCCTGATAGCCGTCGATGGATTGGTTGGCCGCGTTCAGCGTCACCTCGTAGGTGAACGTGTCGCCGGCGGCCACCTGGTTGCGATCGACCTCGGCGACGAACGACGGCGCCTGGGCGCGCGCCACCGGTGACGCGGCGATCAGCGCCCCGGCGAAGACAATCGCCGCGGTGCCGGTGATGATGAGGCTCCGTTTCATCTGTTCAGACGTTTACCAGTCTTTGGCCGGCGGGCGGCGACGAACAGCGCGCAGGCGGGCCCGCTCTTTTTCCAGATCCTTGGGGCTGCGCTCCAGGCTGTCCAGGACGGCCTCGATCTCTTTTTCGCTGGCCGGCTTTTGCTGGGCCTGCTTGTCGTCAGCGGGCTGCGGCTTGTCCTGCTTGTTCTGATCCTTCTTGTC
>JAXDMH010000804.1:0-4554 GCA_034666225.1 Myxococcales bacterium | reverse complement strand
AACGCGGACGCTACGCACCTCGATGCCTTCGCCAGCGAACGCGTCACGAAGCTCCTGCTCGTTGACGTTGTACGAAAGATTTCCGATAAAGAGACGAGTACCCATCGAGCTATCCCTGCGGGCCGAGCAGACTGCTATGTGCTCGGGCGATTATTGACGCGATCCCGCAGCTCCTTCCCAGCTTTGAACGTAGGTACACGGCGGGCAGCAATCTGAATCGCCTCGCCTGTCTGGGGATTGCGGCCCGTGCGGGCCGCCGATTCACGAACGGCGAACGCGCCAAAGCCGCGCAGATCGATTCGCTCGCCACGCGCCAGGCCCTCGGCCACTGCGTCGATCAAGGAATCAATCGTCGCTTCGACTTGCGGCCGCGGCAGGTTCTTCTGCTGCGCGACCACGTCCACCAGATCAGCCTTCTTCATGGGTTTCGTTTTCTCCTTTAGTTTCCATTCTGTCAACGCGCCAAACGGAAAATGACATGCGAAGGCCAAGCGCCAGGCCCAAACGGGGCTAAAGATAGTGCCTTCCCTTCCGCAAGGTCAAGGTGCGGCGTCGGCGGCACCCGAAAGGACTATGTCGAAGCTGCGGCGCAGGGCCCAGGCCGCCTCGTTGGCGCTGGCCGCGGCCGTGGCGCGCGCCAGGCCGGTCCCCAGCAGCGAGCGAACAACTGGACAACGACCAGCGCCGATCACGTCCGAGGTGACCGCGCGGACCGCCGCCTCGTAGGTGTGCTGGCAGCCCAGAGCGTCGCCCGCGTTGTACAGCGGCGCGCCCACGGAGATCGCCGCGCCCAGGCGCTCGACGATCAGCGGCAACTCCGGACAGCGCGTGGACAGCACGACGCCGGCCCCTGACGGCGCTTCGTCGGGCTCGTCCAGGCGAACCGAATCGACCGCATGGGCCAGCTGATCGGGCCCGGCAGAAGCCAGTAGATGACGGACCCGTTCGCAGCGCGGCCGCGTCTTGAGATCAACCAACACGCGCTGCACCCGATCCGGCAGCTGCTCGGGCGGACCCTCCAGGCGCACCGTCAGCGGAAACAGATCGGGACAGTCCTGCCCGTACACCACGGCCTCGCCCACCGGCGGCAGCTTGGGCGGCAGGCTGGCATAACGGGGATGGCCGTCGGTGGCCAAGGACAGCGCCGCATCCAGTCCCAGGTCCAGCTCGACGCTGGCGTCAACCGCCGTGCGCGAGGTGGCCGCGCGCATCAGCGCGGCGGTCAACGTGCGGCCCAGCGCCCCGCAGCGATCGCCGTCGCTGTCGCGCACCATGCTGGCCGCGGTGATGCGCAGGACCTGATAGGCGCCCAGCGAGCTGCCACGCTGGCGCTGGTCGCCGGCCGCTTCCAGTCCGGCGCGCACACGGGCGATCATCGACGGCAATTCGGGACAAGACGCCGTGTGCTCCTTGGCGTGGGCCACGGCGATGCCTATCGCCGCGGCAGCGGCGGACAGCGAAACCGTGGCTGCCGCGACGAACACGACACGGGTGCGCTGTCCCGAGCGGCGCAATCCAAACACCTTCGAAGAATGACACAGCCGCGCGCGCGAATCTTGTACGCTCTCCCCTGGAGATCCGCGACCGATGAGTGAACGATGAAGGGATTCTTGCTGGGTCTGGTCGTGGCCGGGCTGGTCTTCGGGGGTTACCTGTACTGGAAACACAGGGAATCCCTGGCCCGCGTGGCGACCGCCAGCGCCGACGGGGGAGCGCCGCTGCGCGACGCCGGCAAGGACAAGAAGAAACGCAAACGACGTGGCGCTACCGGCCTGGCCCGCATCAGCGATCGGGCGGGCGACGACGGGGCGGCGGCCGGGCACGGACGACGAAACGCACCGCAAGCGGCGCAGCCCCCCATCGATCCAGAGCCCGAACCCATCAAGTTGAGCGCGGCCGATCTGAAGATCGTCAGCCAGGGCGACGATCTGTCTCGTCCTGACGTTGTCCATCTGGACATGTCCGACGACAGCGGCTCGCACGAGCTGGGTCAGGACGACATCGACAGCCGTTTTCGGGCCAAGGAAGAGGCGATCCTGGGTTGCATCGCCCACGCTCGCCCCGACGAGGAGACATACGTTCCGGGACGGGTCACCGTGAAATTTCGCATCCAGCGCGCGGGGACGGTGCGCGGCGTGCGCGTCGACGCGCCGGCCATCTTGCAGCGCGGTGGGCTCACCGGCTGCATCAAGGGCGTGCTGGGCGGCCTGCGGTTTCCGCCCTCGAACGGCAGCCAGGTGGTTTCTTACCCGTTCTCGCTCAGCTGAGCACGAACGTGGGCAACGATGGCGCGGGCCGCCTCCAGCGCGCGCAGGTCCGGCTTGCCGATGCTGATCAGCGCGGGCGGCAGCGGGGATAGCTCGCGCAGGGCCTGCGCGGCTGCCCGCGCGTCGGCCGACGCCTGATCGTCGCTGGCCAGAGCCACCACGTGCTCAATATAGCTGCGCCCATAGCGCGGATCTTCGTGCCGGCGCAAGAGCGCGTTCAGGGCCATCCCTGCCCCGCGCCGCGCGTAGGTCACGCCGGGCCGCACGGCGCGACGACCGAGCGCCTCTTCACAATGGACAAGCTCGGTCTCGGCGGCGGCCAACCATTCAACCTCGGAAAACCGGTACAGCCAGTGGTTGGGATCGATCTCGGCGGGCGCCACGATGATCAGCCCCAGGTGTCGACCACGGCGTGCGCGCGCGCCAGATCTTCCTCGGTGTCGATCTCGCGCCAGCGACCGTCGATCATCAGTGGCGTCAGACCCACCCCGTTGTCAGCCATGGCGTTGAGCGCGTCCGAGAGATAGGCGTTGCGCAGCGAGGCTGCCGTGCCGAACGGGCGCTCCAGACCACCGCCGGACATCGACAGGGCGCTGCTCCAGACGTCACGCAGGGCGCGCGCGCCGGCGTCGGAGAATCGCGCCAGCCCGATGAACTCACCGGCCGCTTGCGCGGCGGGCACCACGCGCTTGCCGACCCGGGTCAGACGCGGGCCGGCAGGGGTCTCCTCGATCGCCGCCAGCTCGGCCTCCGAGACGGGATGTTGCACGCGACCGACATAGGCCTCGTCCCAGCGACGGTCGACGACCAGCGCCACGTCGGCGGCGCTGGCCACCAGGCGGCGCACGTGTTCGGCGGCGAAGACGATGTCCGAATACGAGAAGAGAAAACCGCCGGCCATCTCGCTTTCGGCGAACAGCAGCGAGGCCAGGATGTTGTTGCTGGCCCACTCGGGATTTTCCACGAAGCGGACGGGGCGCCCGGGAGCGGCGATCTTGTCGCCCAGATAGCCGCGCACGATGACGATGTCGTCGACGCCGGCGGCGCACAGCGCGTCCAGCTGCCGGTGCAGGATGGCACGGCCGGCCACGGCGACCATGCACTTGGGGATCTCCGCCGTCTCGGGACCGAGCCGACGCCCGCGGCCGGCGGCGACGATGATCGCTTTCATGCTGCCCGCTTGCCCAGCTTGCTGGCCACACCCAGCAGCGCGCGCGCCGCATAGGCGGCGTTGATGACGATGTAGACGTGCAAGAAAAGATCGATCCGGTTGGCCAGCGCCACGAAGAAAATGTAGCTGGGATAGTGAATAAGGAAACGGCCCAGTGTTTCGAGCAGCCGCACCGGGGAAAGCCGCGTCGGAGCGGCCACCGCGTCGACCGAAAATCCTTCGCCGTAATCGCCGGCCCCCCGCCCCACCGCCGCGCCTGTGGCGGCGGCGTATTCAGGCCGTCGCACGAACGTGGTCAGGCTGATCGCCGAGGCCACGGCCACCAACCCCAGCAGCCCCTCGATCAGATAGCGAGCGTCCCCGCTGCCCAGCCAGAGGCGCGCGCCGACGGCGGCGACCAGGATGAACGCCTTGAGCTCGTCCATCAGAAAATCCAGATGGGCGCCGACCGGGGACGACAGCCCTTTCAGGCGTGCCAGTTGACCGTCGACGCAGTCAAGAACGTAGGACAGTTCCAGAACCGCGACGGCAGCGATCAGCGCGCCCCAGCTGGGCATCAGCGCCAGCATCAAGGCGCCGGCCACGAAGATCACCAGGGTCAGAAACGTCACCTGGTTGGGCGTGACCTGGGTGCGCGCCAGCGGAACCAGAAGCACCGCCGCCAGCGGACGCGCCACAAAGCGGTTCCACAGGATGTCTTTGGGCTTGCGCGTCCGCCGGTACGCGTCGGCCACCTCGGAGAAGATCATGGCCACTGATGAAGTTTCAGGACCCGCGGGCGAAGGTCCATCACGCCGATCAGTGAGCGAGCAGCCCGACCAGATGATAGATGCCCAGCAAGACCAGACCAAACGTGAACCCGACGCTGACGTAGGTCCAGATCGGCGTCTCCCGCCGCACCGGCGCGCGCGGCGCCAAGCGCGAGGTCTCGTCGTCGGCGACGTGCGCGTGCCGCACCGCAACCGCGGTGGGCGCAGCGTTCGGTTGCAGGGCGGGCGCGGACGAGGCGGCATCGTCCATGGGGCTGAACCCGGCCTGCGTGGCGTGAGAATCCAGAACCGCGCCGCTGGCGTCGGCCGCGGCAACCGCCATGTCCAGCGCATTGGGTGGAATGAT
>JAXDMH010000803.1:0-9062 GCA_034666225.1 Myxococcales bacterium | reverse complement strand
CAGCTTGTCCAGCACCGACGATCGACCGGTGGCCGGCGGCGGCGGGGCGTACAGCGGACCGCTGTCGCGCACCGGATTGCCGCTGCCCGACGGCGTGATGACCCCGATGCTGGGATCACCACGCAGGTGCCCGACCAGACGATCCAGCCAGTGCGGCCCAACTTTCAAATTGGCCGGCAACAGAGCGACAAACTCGCGCGCCGCTTCTTGCAGTCCAACCCGGGCCGCCCCGGCAAAGCCTTCCCTGCTTTTCAACCGCACGACGCGCGCCTGGGCCGGGTGCTGGGCGACGAAATAATCCAGCGCGGCGGCCGAAGCCCCCTGCGAGCCGTCGTCGATGATCACGATCTCGTCCTGGTCACCGACGCAGGCGCGCAGATTTTCCAGGCAAGGAATGACAGTGCCCAGCGCGTTCCAGGCCACCACCACCACGCTGACCCCGGGCCGGGCCGCATCCGTGGGCGCCCGCCCGGCCTTGATGCGGTAGTCATAGTCAAAGCGATCCCAGCGCCGCATCCATCGCTGCTGAAATCGATCCAGGTTCACCGCCTCGTTCTTGAACCGGCCGCCACTTATAGCCTCGTGATGGATCACGATGGCGTCGGGCGCGTAGATGATCCGCCCGCCGGCCAGACCGATGCGAAAGCACAGGTCGATGTCCTCGTACCCGTTGATGAAGGCGTCGTCGAATCCCTTCAGCGCGCCGAAGATCGCCGTCTGCACCAGCAGGCAGGCGCCCGAGGCGGCGCGCAGCTCGACCCGTTCGTTGGCGGCGTCGGCCGGCTTGCGGTATTCGCGCGGGATGACGGACACCGGGTACGGAAAACCATAGGCGACGATGAACCCGGCGTGCTGGATGGTGCCGTCGGGGAACACCAGGCGCGGGTTGACCACCGCGACGCGCGGATCGGCGTCCGCCACCCGGACCATCGCCGACAACCAGCCCGGCTGCGGCTCGGTGTCGTTGTTCAGGAACGCCAGCAAAGGCGCGCGCGCCATCGACGCCCCCTGGTTGCAGGCAGCGCCGAACCCAAGGTTGGCGTCGTTGCGCCGGTGGCGAACGCTTTCCAGGGCGGCCAGCGCGGCGGCGGTGTCGTCGGTCGAGGCGTTGTCGACGATGATCACCTCGTGCGGGACGTCGCGGGTGGCGGCGGCGATCGCCATCAGGCACTTCCAGGTGTACGACCACTGGTTGTGCACCGGAATGATGATCGAGACGCGCGGCTCGGCGACGCTGGTCATGCTCCGTGGCGTCCGTTAAGGGGGCGCGAAAAGTTCGGCACCGGCGTAATCTTCGCGCAGGATGGACCGAACAAGCAACTCGATCGCCCGTCGACGGGGCCGGTGAATGCAAAAACGATTCGCGGTGACCATCGCCAGCGACCCGGGCTATGCCCACGGCGAGGCCTTCCGCGAAACCGCCGAGACGGTCCACCACGCGCTCCTGTCATTGGGCCACGATTCGATCCTCAGCGATGAGACCTTTCATCGCGATCGCCGCACGATCATCTTCGGCGCCAACCTGATCACCCACCTCAACCTTTCCCATCGACTGACGCCCGGCTCGGTCCTGTACAACCTGGAGCAGATCTACGACGATTCGCCCTGGCTGACGCGCGACCTGATCGCGCTTTTCAGGCAACACGAGGTCTGGGATTACAGCCTGGCCAACATCGCCGCGCTGGCCCGGATGGGCGTCACCGCCCGCCACGTCCCCGTCGGCTACGTGCCCGAGCTGACTCGCATCGCGCCCGCCCCGCAGCAAGACATCGACGTGCTGTTCGTCGGCTCGCTGGTGGAACGGCGGGTGGCCGTGCTGCAGACCCTGCACGACGCCGGGGCCAACGTGGTGCCGGTGTTCGGCGTCTACGGCGCGGCCCGCGACGCGCTGTACGCCCGCTCCAAGATCATCCTCAACCTGCACCTTTACGAGGCGAAGGTGTTCGAGATCGTCCGCGTGTCGTACCTGCTGGCCAATCGCTGCTTCGTGGTCTCCGAACGGGGCAGCGATCCGGCCGGCGAACAACCCTTTGAAAGCGGCGTGGCCTTCGCCGAGTACCCCGCCCTGGCCGAGACCTGCCTGCGCTTTCTCGGCGATCCGTCGGGGCGGCAAGGCACGGCCCAGCGTGGATTCGAGGTCTTTTCACAGCGGCGAGAGGTCGATTTTCTCCGCGCCGTCCTGTGAGCCGTCGACTGACCCTCGACGGTGGACTTATCGATTTTGATCTCGCACCATAGCGCCCTGCCCAGGAGGGGGACCGCGATTGACCCAACTTAGCCCAGAAATTCGTCGCTCTCAGGTCACCCTGAAGACGGTCTTCACCGTCTGTTTCGGCGTGCTGCTGGTGACGGCGCTGGTGATGGCCGTCAGTCAGTCCTTGGTGGCGGTGACCCTCACCAGCACGGCGCTGCTGCTGGCCATCGCCCTCAATCACGTGGTGATGATGCTGACCAGACGCCGCGTTCCGCGCACGTTGGCCATCGCCATCGTCATGGTGTCGGTGGTGGGCGTGCAGACCGGGATTGGTTTCACCATCATTCCCCCAGCCATCAGCCAGGGGAAAATGCTGGTCAAGCTGGCGCCCGGCTACGTCAAGGCGCTGCGGGGAAATCGGCTGTTCCAGATGGCGGACGGTCGATTCGACCTGTCCAGCAAGGTCACCGGCTTCGAACAGAAAGTCCCCGAGATGCTGGAAGGGGCGGCGGCGCCGATCCTCTCGGCCCTGGGCGGGATCATCACCATGGTGGCTGCCGTCGTCACCATCTTCTTCCTCACCATCTTCATGTTGGTCTTCGGCGGCCGCCTGGTGCAGGCGGCGCTGGCCGAGGCGCGCCACGAACGCGTGGTCATGTACCGCAACGTTCTCAACAAGATCTATCAATCGGTGGGCGGCTATGTGGGCGGACTGATCTTGATCTGTTCCATCAACGCGACGCTGACCACCGTCTTTCTGGCCATCAACGGCGTCCCGTTCTTTCTGCCACTGGGAATCCTCAGCGGTTTCTCCAGCACCGTTCCCTACGCCGGCCCTGCCGTGGCCGGCATCGGCATCACCCTCATCTCGCTGGTGACCGGCGGACCCTGGCACGCGCTGGCCAGCGGCGCTTACTTCGTGGCCTACGGCCAGCTGGAAGGCAACGTGCTGAGCCCGCTGATTTTCCGGCGCACCGTGCACGTCAACCCGCTGGTGGTGACGCTGTCGGTGCTGTTCCTGGGCGAGATCGGCGGCATCATCGGCGCCATCGTCGCCGTGCCGGTGGTGGCGGCCTTGCAGATCATCGTCCGCGAGGTCCTGCGCGTCCGTCGCGAACAGCTGACCATCGCCAGCCGCGACGCCGGCGACGCCTGAGTCCCGCTCACCCGGGGCCAGGCACTGCCACGCCCGGGCGCCGCCGCAGCGGGCCCCCGAACGCCAGCGACGCCAGAAAGGCCGAGGCAATGGCGGCGAAGACCGCGTTCATCCCCAGCGCCCAGCGCGCGCCCAGACTGTCCCACAGCAACCCCGTGGCCAGGCCCGCCGGCAGCGCCGCCACGCCCACGCAGCCGTGATAAAGCCCGAAGGCCCGCCCGCGCGCGCCGGTCTCGGCCAGGTCGGCGATGATGGCCCGCTCCGCGCCCTCCGCCAGGCCGTGATAAAGCGCGTAGGCCACGAACAGGACAAGGATCTGCCAGCGCGCACCGGCAAAGCCGAAACCGAGGTAGGTCACCGCATAGGCGCCCCACCCCGCTGCCACCACCAGCGCCCGCGAATGGCGATCCGAAAGGGCGCCTCCCGGGATGGCCACCAGTGACTTCACCAGGTGGTGAAACAACCAGATCAGCGGCAGGGCCGCTGCCGACCAGCCGACCTCGCGTGCCCGCACCAGCAGGAAGGCGTCCGACGAGTTTCCCAGCGCGAACAGCACACACGCCGCCAGATAAGGCACGAACCCATGTTGGAGCCGCCCGCGCGCTGCCGACTGCGCCGCCAGGTGGTGCTCGCCCTCGACGGCGCGCGCCTGATCGCGCAGGCGCAGAAATAAAACGAACGGCGCCATCAATCCGATCACCGCCGCCACCGCGAACACCGTGCGCAGCCGGACGCCCAGCGACAGCAGGCCGAACGCGATCAACGGACCCACCGCCGCCCCCAGGTGGTCCATCGATCGGTTCAGGCCGAAGGCACGCCCGCGCTCGGTGGCCGGCACCGCGTCGGCCAGCATGGCGTCGCGCGGTCCAGAGCGAATGCCCTTGCCGGCCCGATCGAAAAGACGGGCGGCCAGCACCTGCCAGGGCGCCGCCGCCACCGCGATGGCCGCCCGCGCCAGCGCCGGCATCAGGTAACCGCCCGTCACCATCAGCCGGCGCGGGCCGCCGTCGGACAGTCGGCCGGCGATCATCTTGATGACGCTGGACAGAGCGTCGGCGCTCCCCTCGATGAGGCCCAGGAAGCGCATGGGCGCCCCCAGCGACGACAGAAAGAGCGGCAGCAACGGAAAGATCGCCTCGCTGGAGACGTCGTTGAGAAGGCTGGCCAACCCCAGCAACCAGACCAGGCGCGGCAGCTGCCGCAGCGATCGCACCACCTTCACCATCAAGCGTCCGATTTTTACCCGAAACCCGCCGCGGAATCCCGTCGGCCAGCGACGAAATGCTTACTTCGTCGGCGAGGTCGGCCGCCCGCTGGACAAGACGCCACCGGGCACTGGGGTCGTCTCGGGCGATGCCTTGCCGGCGGCGCGGTCGCCACCCGGGCCGGTGCCGCCGCTGTGCTCGCTGGCGGGGAACGTGACGCGAAACGTGGTGCCGCGGCCCGGAGCGCTGTCGACCGCGATGTCGCCACCCAGCCCCTTGACGATCCCGTGGCACACGAAGAGTCCCAACCCCAGACCGCCCCCCAGCGGCTTGGTGGTGAAGAACGGATCGAACACGCGCCCGATCGCTTCGCCGGCGATGCCACTGCCGGTGTCCTGCACGCGCACCACCGCCCGCCCGTCGACGTCGGTCTCGGTGGCGACGCGGATCTCGTTGGCCTCTGCCCCGCCCGAACCGATCGACTGGGCCGCGTTCACCAGCAGGTTCAAGAACAGCTGGGCCAGGCGCGCCTCGTTGGCGTCGACCGCCGGCACCGGCCCGAACTGACGGATCAGCCGGGCCCGCGGTCCGATCTCGTTCAGCGCCACGGTGATCGCCGACTCCAGGGCGCGGTGCAGATTGACCGGCACCGGCTTCTCTTCGTCGTTCTGCGAAAAAATTCGCAGGTCGCGCACGATGCGCCGCACCCGCAGGGCTCCCTCCTGCGCCTCGGCCAGGGCAGCGCCCAGTTCGCCCAGTTCGTCGGCCCATTGCAGGGTGATGCCCGAAGGCAGGCTGCGGCCCAGGCGATCCAGCCGATCGGCGACAAAGCCGACGTTGGCCAGCACATAGGTCAGCGGGTTGTTGATCTCGTGGGCCACGCCAGCCGCCAGCGTTCCCAGCGACGCCAGCCGCTCGTCGTTTGCCAGGGTCGCTTCCGCGCGCGAGCCAGCGCGGTTTTCCACGGTGGCGCGCAATTCAGCCTCGTCCATCACCACGGCCGCCAAGGTCAGCAACGCCTCACAGTCGAGATCGGACGGCGCCCGCGGGGCCGAATCAAACACCGCCAGCGCGCCGACGTTGATTCCATCAGGCGTGCGCAGCGGCGCCCCGGCAAAGAACCGCACCTTGGGCAGCCCGCGCACCCAGTCGTCCTCTCGAAAGCGGGGATCGACGGCAGCGTCTTCGATCAGCAACACGCCGTCCTGGTTGATGGTCTCCTTGACCAAAGCGGTGTGGCCGGCGGCTTCGCGCTGACCAAAACCGCAGGACGATTTGCACCAGCGCCTCTCGGCATCGGCAAACACGACCACCGCCGCCGGCGCGCGCAGAAGCTTGGCCGCCGCCTGGCAGAGACGATCGAAGGCCGGTTCGGCCGGCGTACCCACGATCGCATAGCGATCCAGCGCGGCGGCTCTGCGGCGTTCCCGCTCCGGGTTGCCCGGGGCGGATTGCGTCTCGGTCACGAAGGACCGCCGAACGCGCATGAAAGGACCAGCGGCCTGTCCATGATTGCCGCTACTTCTACTCTTCCGAATTCGTTTCCACAACGACGGCGTGAATTTTGCGGCCATTTGACCGTGCTTTTGCCCCGAATTCCGCCCTGGTTGGCGCATTCCGTCACTGGACGATCCCGTGCGCCGCGCCTATCTTTGCAAGGTGGCCAGAGACGTCTGCCCCACCTGCCCCACTTGCCATCGACCACTGGATCCCAATTCAGCGGCCCGCGCTCACCGTCCGTTCTGTTCAGAGCGATGCCGCTCCGCGGATCTCAGCAACTGGCTCAGCGACAGCTATCGCATCTCGGCGCCGCTGTCTGAAGAGGATCTGGACAGTGGTCTGCCCGAAGGCATGCCGGACCAGTCGGATTCGCAGGATCCAGACGTCAACTGAGACGCTCCGAATTTTTCACGCTATGGTCTAACCATGGACGGATCTCCGCAGCGTCCCGCCGAAGTTCCCGCCGCGGCCGCCTGGATCGACGCCGCCCAGGAATGGCAGCTTGAGCCGACCGACGGCGACGGCCGCAAGCAGGGCCTGCTGCGGACCTGGCGCGCGGACGGCAGCCTGCGGGCCGAAACGCCGTTCGACAACGATCAGCCTCACGGCGTGGCGCGCGTGTTTCATCCCGACGGATCGCTGGCGCGTGAGATGCGCTATGAAACCGGCGTGCTGACCGGGCCCATGGTGGCCCACGGCTCGGAGCACCCCGCGGCCGAGCCGATGCAGGCCTGTTGCGTTCCCCCCGGCGCGTGGCGCATGCAGGTTGATTACGACCGCGGCACGTTTCTGCACCAGCGCTGGTTCGACAGAACCGGCGTCCACATCCTGCCCAGCGGAAAACCATTTCCGCAGCGTCCGGCCGGTGTCTCAGCCGACGCGCACTATGAAGAGCCAGGCGATCGCTGGGTCTCCGGCACCTACTCGGACAACGCCGAGATGCAGGGCGTGTGGCAGCGCTGGTCGCGGGATGGCGTGCTGCTGGAACGAGACGAATACGAGGGCGGACGCCCGAATGGCTGCTGGCAGCGGTTCCTGCCCAGCGGCGCGCTGCAGGAAGAATCCCACTTTCGTAGCGGCCAGCGCAACGGACCGTACCGGCAGACGCACCTGGCCGTCGGCGCCTATGCCAACCGTCGCATCAGCGAAGAGCGCGGTTTCTTCGAACGTGACCAGGCCGTGGGCGAATGGACGCTACACGACGATGAAGGCGCCGAGGTGCGCCGGTTGCATCTGGGTGTCGCCGTGTCGGCGGAGAGCCTGGCCGCCTCTCCCGTTTTGGCGTTGACCCCGCCGGCGGCTGCCGGCGGCGGCGATTCAGCCCAGCACTGGTTGGCGCTGGCCGACGTGCTCGAAAAGGAAGGACGACTGGGCGAGGCGGTGGTGGCGACGGCGCGCGCCGCGGCCCAGGCCCGGTCGGCCGACGAACTGCGCCTGCGCGTTTCCAGCCTACAACTGCCGCTGTCCGGGCAGGCAAGCGGAGAGCTGTCGGTGCAACTGATGAAGGCCGCGGACGGCAAGCTGCCCTTGCTGGTCAACGGTCTGATCCGCGGCGGCGACGCCGCCCAGCTGCTGCGCGCCATCGCCGCCGCCCGCGAGGGCGCCGACGCCGTGTCGATGGACCTGGTCGAGGCCGCCCTGTTGCTGGATCCGACGATGTACGAGGGCAAGGTGACGCGCGCGCTTCTGCAACTGCATCGCGGCCACCCGATGGCCGCCCGGGTGGACGCCGAGAGCTTGCCGCCCGCCTGGCAAGAACAGCGAGACTTCCTGCTCGGCTACGGGCGCGTGCTTTTTCCGGTGTTCGATTTCTGGCCGACCCGAAGCCCGGTGGAAAAGATCTTTTCCGAAGTGCCCGACCGTCCCGACCAGGCTCTCGACGCCGTGCGCGCCGTCGCCCAAAAATTTGCCACTCGCCTGATGAACATCCGTCAGGCCATCGCCGAGCTGCTGCGCAACGACGGCCAAGGCCAGCACAAACGTCCCTGGCTGCTCCCCGACCTATCGCCGCTGCTGCCCGATGGTCCGGTGCCGCTGGAGACCTGGGAATTCGAAGAAGTCGTCGTCGATGACGAAGCCGACCCGGCCGCCGGCGGCGATGCTGAACCTCAGGCCCAAGGCCAGCCGACGTTGGTCAAGGTGGCAGAAGAGCTGCCGCTGGAACTCACCTCGCTGCCATCGCTGCTGCGCCTGGCCCGCCGCGAGTGGAACAGTCTGTGCTGGCTGTGCTGGAGCGCCGGCCTCGATCGCGTGGCGCTGCCCACCACCCTGGCGCCACCCGAACTGTTCGGCCAGGCCGCCGGCATGACCGTGCAACGACTGTGGCGCTGCCGCGACAAATTGAGCACCGCCGGCCTGCGCGCCATGACTCAGGGCATTCCCGGTTTCGACTGGGAAGGAATGAACATCGACGCCATGCCGCCAGCGCTGGTCGAGATCGCCACGCTGGAATATCTCGAACAGCGCGCCCTCTTTTTCTGGCTGTGCGATAGCGGCGTCCAATCCCCCTGGCAAGACAACTTGAGGGGGGACGGGTAGCGGCTCGAGCGAACGGCGGCTGACGATCCGGGCCGCTGGCTATGCCGAGGCTGCGCCAGCGACCCGGCTTGTCAGCCGGGTCTCGAACGATCGCCTGCGGATCCGGATCCGGGGATGGCGATGTCAGTCTTCGCGTAACGAGCGGCCGGTCAGGGCGACGAAGACGTCTTCTAGTGTTGCCTGGCGGGTGGCCAGGCGTTCCAGGGGGACGTTGATGGATTGCAGTTGTGCGATGAGGGCGGGCAGCGCGCGGTGCGGCTCGGCGGAGACCAGGAGCCAGTTGCCGGCCTCGCGTCGAACGGATGTCACGGCGGGCAGCGCTTCCAGCGTCGGCCGCAGATCGCGCTCGGTGTCGCCGCCCACGCCGAACTCGATGACGTGCTCAGCCCCCAGCGCCGCGATCAACGCCCGCGGTGAACCCTGGCTGATGATGCGACCGCGGTCGACGATGGCCACGCGATCGCACAGG
>JAXDMH010000802.1:0-4004 GCA_034666225.1 Myxococcales bacterium | reverse complement strand
CCCCCGCTGGTGATCGGCGGGCGGCCGCAGACCATCTCGAACAGAATGCAACCAAGCGAGTAGATGTCGCTCCTTTGGTCAATGACCTGCGAGCCCCTACATTGTTCGGGCGACATGTACGGCGGGCTGCCCGTCACATACCCCGTCCGAGTGATGATTCCCGTCGCCGACCCTTCCTCGATCAGCTTGGCGACGCCGAAATCCAGCACCTTGATCAGAGGCGACGCCTCGTCATCGACGGCCGGAACCAGGAAGATATTGTCCGGCTTCAGATCGCGATGAAGGATCCCTCGCTCATGCGCCGCGGCCAGGGCATTGGCGATGAGACCCACCTGGGACAGGGCGGCGTCGCAATCAAGAGGTCCCGTTGCGCGTAGCCGCTGCGCCAAGGTCACGCCTTCGAGCAGCTCCATCACGATGAACGCGTGTCCGCTGGGATCGACGTCGCAATCGAAAATCTCGACGATACCCGGGTGCTTGATGCGTGACGTCGCGCGCGCCTCGATGAAGAATCGGCGGACCGCTTCCGGGCTGGCGCTCATCTCGGGCAGGAGAATCTTGATGGCCGCCCTGCGATGAATGCGCTGGTGCTCCGCCGAATAGACTGCGCCCATGCCGCCGCTGCCCAGGGGCGCGACGATTCGATAGTTGCCGAAGTGGGCGCCAATCATCGGTTCCGCGCACGGTAGTACGCTTGGGCGAGCATTCGGTGCCGCACAGGGAGCCAGCGGGCCAAACACCGATGGGTCCCCGGCCGTATACGCGGCCGTAACATTCTTGTCGCTGGCGACACCAAGCGCATCGACATGAAGACTACTTCCCTGTTGTCGTTGCTGGCAGCGGCTTTCGGTACCTTGACGGTGATGGGTTGTGCGTCGGGCAGTGACGCGAGTAGCCGCGACGCCGGCTCCGGCTCCGGCGGCGCGCCGATGGGGATGAGCGGCGGCGGCGGCGGCAGCAGCGGTGGCCGCGGCGGTGGCGCCGGCGGCAGCGGCAGCGGTGGCGGCCCGGCGGCGATTGACGCTGGGGGCAGCGGCCAGTCCGACGTTTCACCGCCGCGCTTTCCCGACGCGGGCGCCACGCCCGTCGGGCCGACGCCGCCGGCGGCGTGGGTGAATGTCACCGCCAACCTGGCCGGTATGCCCTCAGAGTGCGGCAACACGCCCTATCTGGCCGCGCACCCGGCGTTCGATCAGCTGATCACCAGCGTCGCCCAGCACGGCCTGTGGGCCAGCAGCGACGGCGGGACCAGCTGGCGCCAGCTGTGGCCCACCGCCGGCAGCGCGCAGATCACCAACCGCGGATCGTCGATCGTTTTCGATCCGCTGCACCCCGACACCTTCTGGGAGTCGGGGATCTACAACGGCCCCGGCGTCTATCGCACCGACGACAACGGCGTCACCTTCACCGCGCTGGGCAACGCCCACCACATCGATTCGGTCAGCGTCGACCTGGGTGATCCGGCGCGGCTGACCTTGCTGGCGGGCGGTCACGAGCAAAAACAAACCCTCTATCGGTCGGCCGACGGCGGCAAGACCTGGCTCAACGTCGGCATGAACCTGCCCGCAGGGACGAACTTTTGCACCAACGCGCTGGTCATCGACCGGAACATCCACCTGGTCGGCTGCTCGGGTTACGCGGGTGGCACCGACGGCGTGTTCCGCACCACCGACGGCGGCCAGACCTGGAAGCAGGTCAGCACGGCGTCGGCCGCCGGCCTGCCCCTGTGGGCGTCGGACGGGACGATCTACTGGTCGCTGATCTACGACCACGGCCTCATCAAGAGCACCGACCAGGGCAACACCTGGACCCAGCCCATCCCCAACGGCACCTTGAAGACCGGCCACCCCATCGAATTGCCCGACGGCCGCATCGTGGCGCCCGGCCCGAAGACGCTGATGATCTCCGCCGACAAGGGCGTCACCTTCATCGCGCTGGGCGCGGCGCTGCCGTTCATCCCGAACAGCCTGACCTACTCGCCGTTCCGCAACGCCTTCTTCATCGAGCAGTTCGACTGCAAAAATGCCGTGGTGGCCGACGCCATCAGTCGCTACGGAGTTGACAACCGGCAGCCGTAGCGCCGCCCGCGCCACCAAGGACTCAGGCGCGACGACGACGACGGATCAGCGTCGCTGCGACGCCCAGGGCCAGCCCGAGGACGCCCAGGCCACCCGCGGTCTTGCCCTGCGCCGCGCAGGCGCAGCCGGAGGTTGTGCCGGCGTTGTGGGTGTCGATGCCGGCGGTGATCATCTTTCCGTTGTCGATCACGACTGAGCCGGGGCCCGCTTCGGCGCGGTTCCACGCCACGGCCAGCGACGGCATGCCGTCCAGATCGCCGCGCTGATAACCGTTCGGTCCGCCATAGCAGCGCCCGGACTGATTCGTCAGATCGGGCAGGAAGCGCAGCGTCCGCCCGTCGGGCAGGCGCAGGCGCAGGGGCGCGTCACAGTTGCTATAGGCCATGAGGCCGCACTCGTACGTGGCGTCGCCCTGGCGCACGGCTGGCACATCGCCCAGATCGCCGTTGAAGACAAAGATGGGATCCTTGGTCATCTCCTCGGGCGAGATGAACGTCGCCAGGCGGGTCAGGTAGGGGCCGGTGTCGAACAGCGCCTGCGCGGCGGCCAAGGGCTTGACCACGGTCTGATCCAGCTCGTCGGTGAAGGCCACCGGATCGAAGGGGGCGAACTCGGCCGGGATCATCTGCCAGTACCCCGCCAGCTGGTTGTAAAAGGTGGGGGCGTCGATGCCCTTGTCGATCAGGCTCTGCGGCTCCGGGATGTACTTTTGCAGCAGCGCCAGCAGCTTGGCGTCGCGCGCGAATCGTTGCTGGCCAAGCTGAGCCAAAAATTCAGGCGGCGTGCTCGCCGCGCGCAGCGCTGCCAGGTTGTAAAGACCGTCGTACCAAAGCTGGCGGTCCATGACGTGCGCCGTTCCGGCGTACTCGACACCGAAGGCGTTGCCGCCCGCTTCATCGGCCGCTTCCTTGAGCAGCTTGTCGTAATTCGCGCCGCCGTTCAGCCAGTCGATCTTGGCCTGGTTGATCAAGATCTCCTGGTACGTCTGCGGCACCGTGCGCTGCGGCCCCACGACCCACAGGTTGACGCGCAGATCGCTCAGCGCCGCGATGGCCGTCAGGCGCAGGGGAATGCAGGGCGCGTCGGCGTTGAAGCGCAGGACGATGGGACGAATCTCCGTGACGTCCTTGCCGCTGAGCAGTTTCAAGGCAACGAAATATTTGTTCTCGCTGACGTAGGTGTCGATGATCGTGCCGGCGTCGTCGGACACCACGTACCCGTTCGTGCGCAGCCAGTCCTTCAGCGCCGCGGAGTCCGCGGAGTGAATCACGGCGGCCTCGAACGGGCCCACCGCACCCTGGAACGACACATCCACGCCGCCGCCACTGCTGGGGCCATTCACGACGCCGCTGGGCGGCTGGGAACCTCCCCCGCCTGCGCCGCTCAAAGGAACCGGACCCGGCGGAGACTTGCAGACGCCCTCGTCGTGGTAATTGACCTGAAACTGGGGGCGGGTCACGGCGCCGAGGGCGGTAAAGACGGCGTCGCTGCCCACGTCGGGCGCCGCCGGCTCGGCGTCGATGGGCAGCACCCAGGAGAATTTGTCCGCCGGGCCCGTGTAGAAAATCTGAATGTGAGCTTCGATTTTCGTAGAGCCCGCTGGCGGGTTCGGGTTGACGAAGAAAAGGACGTTTTCGCCCGTCTGGGCGACCGGCAGCGGCCCCAGCGTGCCGCCCGGGTTGCAGAAAAAACCACCGCACGCCCGGGCCAGGCGCGCCTGGCCGGCGATCAAGGCCCCAGCGGCCAGCAATGACAACGTCGCCATCCGGACGGTTGTTTTCATTTTGTCCCTCGCAGACGCTGACAGCGTATCAAGCAACCGTCGCGTCAACCAGCCCAGGACGACCGGTTGTTATCACTCCAAACGCGGTCTTCATCAATTCGACCCAGGGGCGGGTCGAATGTTCGCTCTTCCCGTCGTTCGTC
>JAXDMH010000801.1:0-3874 GCA_034666225.1 Myxococcales bacterium | reverse complement strand
GCGCATGGGATTCGTTCACCGGGGCTATACGTCGGCGCTGCTGCCCGGGGTCCTGGCGGTCAGCCTGGCCCTGGCCGCCGTGCAGTCGGTGGCGCTGCCCATGGTCGCTGACTTTGGATTCACCCGGGAGATCGAGGACCGCCTGCTGGCGCCCGTCGCCAACTGGTTGGTCGCCATGGAAAAGGTGGTGTCGGGCGCCGGTCAGGCCGTCATCGCGGCGCTGTTCGTGTTGCCGCTGGCGCGCCTGATCATGGGCCCCATCCCAGGGCTGTCTCTGGGGCACATCGGCCTGGTGGTGCTGGTGACTCTGTTTGGCGCGGCGTCCTTCAGCATGATGGGACTGTTCCTGGGCAGCGTGATCGAAGGCGCGCAGATCGGACTTCTGTTCGGAATCGTGGTGGCGCCCATGATCATGTTCGGCTGCGCCTATTACCCGTGGCGCGGGCTGGACGCCGTTCCCGCCATGAAGTACGCGGTGCTGCTGAACCCGCTGACCTACGTCTCCGAAGGCCTGCGCGCCGTGCTGATTCCCGACCAGCCGCACATGCCGATCCCGGTCATCCTGATCGCGCTGGCGGCGGTCACCGCCCTCTTCTGGCGCCTGGGACTGCGGGCCTTCATGAAACGCGCGCTGAGCTAGCGCACCGCCGGTCGCGCCCAGCGAACCGCCGCGAAGACGACGATCAGGACGGCGATGCCAATGCCGCCCGCCGCTGCGTCGACCAGCAACATCCTCAGCGCGCCCAGTCGATCGGCCGCCCAGCCGTCGACGCGGGTCATGTACCAGATGGGGATGTTCGACAGCGAAGCGAACACGTTGTACTTGGTCGCCGCCGCACCGCCGCCAATCACCTCGAGGACAAAGCCGGTGAACGTGCCATAGCAAAGCCCCGTGGCGAACGAATAGGTGATGCACAGGAGCGCGTACGTCGTCGGCGTCTGAGGCAACAAGGCCATCAGCAGCGCCACGGCCGCCAAGAGCCCGCCCGACGCCGCGTAGGCAGCCTTGCGATCCATGGCGTCGGACAGGCGCCCGGCCGCCAGGCAACCGGCGATCATGATGACGCCCGACAACCAGCCATTCATCAGTTCGACCAGATCGGACGACGCGTGCCAGTCGCGCGCCACCGCCGAGAACAGCCCGGCCGCGGCGCCGGCGCCCATGGGCAGAAAACAGAGGGGCAAGGCCAGCGCCCCCTGGCGCGACCAGATGACCCGCCACAGATCGCGAAAGACCGCCTTCAACCGGGCGCGCAGAACCTGGCCCGATTCGGCGATGACCGGCTCGATGACCGGCTCGACGATGGGCAGCAGGGCCAGACAGCACGCCAGCAGCGCGACCGCCAGCACCACCGGCGCCATCCAGGGCTGCGGCAACGTGCGCGCCAGGCGGAATCCCAGCCCACCGCCCAGGGCGCTGCCGCCCAGATTGCCGGCCTGCGACCAGGCCGCCGCCCGCCCCCGCTCTGATTCACTGGTGGCGTTGGCCATGATGGCTTCGACCGACATGGCGACGAAGGCGGAGGCGACGCTGTTGGCGAAGATCAGCACCTCCAGCAGACCGACGTTGGCCGGTTGCAGAGGCACCAGGCCCATCGCCGCCAGGGTCAGCGAGCTGGTCAAGGTTCCGCCCAGGTACCAGCGTTTGCGCGAGCCCAGCACGTCGACCAGCGGCGCCCACAAGAACTTGTAGGTCTGGGGCAGCACGGTCATCGCCGCCAGCGCGCTGAAACCCACCACGGAGATTCCACGCTGGGGCGCCAGGTATCCCAGCGCCACGGTCACGTACCCCGCCGGCGCCCCGAAGGGCAGGAACAGAACGAAATACAGCAGCGGATGCGCCCGGCGACCGATGGTCACGACGTCACGCTAACACGGCCGGCGCTGCCCGGTCGCCCCGCGAGGACCTGGATCAGCTTTGTGCGCGCAAGGTGCCCAGGACCGTCGTCGAGACGTCGCCCAGCATGTCGATCTTGCGCGAGATGGTGTGAAACCAGGTGCTGGCGTCGATACCAAAGTCGCCTTCGCCGTCCAGGAAGACCACGCTCTCCATGCGCTGCACCTCGGCGGCCACCGGTGAGGCCAGCGCCTGGCGCAGGGCCTCCTCGCCCGCCTGCGGGGCCGTCGCCGAAAAAATATGTAGATACGTCGACTGGGCGGCGATCAGGGACGCCACCGACAGTCGCTGCCCCTGAGCAAAACGATCCCGCACGAACGCAACGCTCAGCTGTGCGCGCTCGATCCCGGCTTTTTCCTTGGCGTGCAGCAACACCACGCACGACAGCGCATCGTTGCGCGCCATCCCCACCACCGCCGTCACCATGTACGCCTCGATGGCCGACAGCAACGCCGCGTTCAACACCGAGTACACCTCGATGACCCGCGCCACGTCCACGGCCGCGCTCATCACCGCGTCGCGTGTGCCGTTGATGGCAGCCAGCAGACCGCCGACGTGCTGGAATCGCCTCTGCACGGGCGGGGGCAGTCCGCCCAGATCGTGCCCGATGACGTCGAACAAGGCGGTGCGCTGCTGGTCGGTGCGCTGCCACTGCGCGGTCAACTCGTCACCCAGCAACTGGCCGCCCGAGCTGACAAACAGCGTCGAGACACCGCGCTCCCGCTGCGTCTCGTGCAACAGCGCCCCCACGGCGTCGGTCAGCGCCAGGAACGGCAGCGCGCCCGCACCGCCGCGCTTGCTGTCGCCGGCCCCGCTGCGGGCGGTGGCGTGAACGAACGAAACATCGGACCGCGGATCCTTGCGCGTGGTGAAGGCGATCTGTTTTTCCACGCAGGCGGCGCGCAGGACGCCGCCCGCCACGGCGCTGCGCAGCGCTGATTCAAAGGTCATCTCTTCGAACGAGTGAACCTGATACGACGGCCGCGCGGTGACGATGGTGACCACGCAGGCACCGTCGCCCCGCTCCTCCACCGTCCCGGCGTCGTCGGCGACCAGGCAAAAACGGAGAACACGAGCGGCATCGGAGCTGGAGAGCGGCATGGCACCAAACACGCCATCAGCGTGCCCGCTTCATCATGATCGCCACCCTATTTCGAAGACGTTTCCAACTACGTGAATCGTTGTAACTTTTCCGGTCGTGCGAACTGCGAGATCGCACCAGTGCGATGACAGGCATCACACCGAAAGAACAAAAACCTCCGCAAAAAGAACGATCTACAGGCGTTTTCAACGTTGATTCGTCCGTTTCTTCGCTACTATGTCCTGCACGGGAGACAGCGGGAGGTCGGGGCGGACACCACCCCACATGAGAGGCGAGAGGATCGGTAATTGGACGATTCCTTTTTCAAATCCCGCCGACGACTGGAACAACCCCTGGTTCCACCGCTCGGCCCCATAGACTCGCAGCTGGCTGACGAGCTAACGCTGACGCCGCCCCCCGGCGCCATGACGTCGGGGCCGGCCTCCCAGCCCAGCGTCTGCGCGACGTTCGGCCGCCTGGTCGGCCAGAGCGCGCGCATGCGCAAGGTCATCGATCAACTGAAGGTGGTGGCCCCGCAGAACACGACGCTGTTGCTGGAAGGGGAAAGCGGCACCGGCAAGGAGCTGGCCGCCGAGGCGGTTCACGCCGCCAGCCAGTGCCGCAAAGGACCGTTCGTGGTGGTCGACTGCGCGGCCGTTCCCCGCAACTTGATCGAGGCTGAGCTGTTCGGACACGAGAAGGGCGCCTTTACGGGCGCGGTGCAGGCGCGCGAAGGGGCCTTCGTCAAAGCGGACGGCGGCACGGTCTTTCTCGATGAGATCGGCGAGCTGGAGCTGGACATCCAGCCTCGCCTGCTGCGCGTGATCGAGACCCGGTCCGTCAAGCCGGTGGGCGGCTCGGTGCCGCGGCGGCTGAACGTCCGCATCATCGCCGCC
>JAXDMH010000800.1:0-12138 GCA_034666225.1 Myxococcales bacterium | reverse complement strand
TCACACATCGCACAGCACCGGTAGGGTCTTGCCGGGGTCCTTGTGATAGATTCCGCCCGCATTCGACGGCCGCCCGGCCGTTTTTCGTTTAATTCCATCGTCAGCCCAGACGCAATCCATTTTCGGGAGGCCTTTTTCATGCTCGAGCAGATGCGTAAATCGTCGCAGTCGCTGCTCATCTATGTGCTGTTCGGCATCGTCATCGCCGTCTTCATCATCAACTTCGGTCCGCAGTCGCGTGGTGGCTGCGACGGACCGACGTCCAGCGGCGACCAGTTCGCCGCCCGGGTCGGCAGCGATACGATCTCGGCCAGCGATTTCCGTTACGGGTTTTTGGTCCTGGGCGGGGCGCAGTACCCGGGGGCCATGGCCAAGCAGCAGCGGGTCAAAGAGACCGTGATGGACAAGCTGATCGAGCGCGAGCTGCTGGCCCAGGAGGCCGAGCGCCTTGGCTATGCGGTCACCGAGGAAGAGGTCGAAGATCTCATCGCCGAATCGAAGATGATCGGCCTTGGTTATCCGCGCACCGTGGGGCGGCTGCAGAAGGACGGCAAGTTCAGCTATGACCTGTTCAAGAACTTCGTCCAGTTCGAGCTGGGCCTGACGCCGAAGAGCTTCATCGAAGAACAAAAGCGCGAGCTGCTGGCGTCGCGGGTGCGCGACCTGCTGCGGGCCAGCGTGACGGTCTCTACCGAAGAGGTGAAAACTGACTTCGAGCGCAAGGGGAACCAGATCAACCTGGAATACGTGCGGTTCGCCCCGCGCCGGTACGAGGCGCAGGTGGCGCCCACCGACGAACAGATCGCGGCCTACGCCAAGAAGAACGAAGAGGCGCTGAAGAAGGATTACGAGGCGAAGAAGTTCGTCTATGAAAAGACGCCCAAGGAGCTGCGCCTGCGCCAGATCCTGGTCAAAGGTGGCAGCGGCGATGCCGACAAGGCCGCCCAGAAAAAGGCCGAGGCGATCGTGGCCCGCGTGAAGAAGGGCGAATCGTTCGCGGAGGTCGCCAAGCAGACCTCTGAAGATCCGGCCAGCAAGGCCAAGGGCGGGGCCCTCGGTTGGCGACGGCTGGGGACCACCAACCTGAACGCCGAGGGCGAGCAGAAGCTGGTGGCTGCCAAGACCGGCGAGATCGTCGGACCGTTGAAGGCCAATGACGGCTGGGTGGTGATGGTGTCCGAAGGCAGCCGCGAGGGCGATCTGACGTTCGACCAGGTCAAGCTGGACCTGGCCGCCGAAAAAGTGCGCGAAGAACAGACCAGCGCGCGGGCCAAGGTCGACGCCCTGGCCGCGCTGGAGAAAGCCAAGGCGGCGCCCGGCAAGACGCTGAAGGAGATCTTCCCCGGCAGCGCCGAGGGCAAGGACAGCAAGAGCGACACCGTCGCCAAGGGCGACAAGCCAGACAAGCAAGACAAGCAAGACAAGCAAGACAAGAAGGACGCCAAAGACAAACCGGCCAAGGCCGACGCCATCGAGACGCCGGGCGCCGAGGAGACGGGCCTCATCGGCCGCCGCGGCGGACGTGACGGCGCCATCGTCGAAGGGATCGGCGTCTCCAACGAGCTGTCAAAGGCGGCGTTCGGCCTGACCTCGGAATCGCCGCTGGCTGGCCCGTTCGATGTCGCCGGCAGCGCGGTCATCGTGCGCCTCAAGGAGCGCAAGCAGGCCGACATGACCGAGTTCGACAAGAAGAAGATGGAGCTGGTTCGCGACGCCGAGCTGACCAAGTGGATCGAGGTGCTGACCGAGTGGACCCGCACCCGCTGCAACGAAGCCAAGGCCGGCAAGCAGATCAAGGTCAACCGTGACCTGCTTCGTTACGAAGACAGCAACGAGCCGCCGCCTTACGAGGCGTGCTCGGTCCGCCGCTCCCTGGGCGGCTGAGGCGTGCCACCGACCGAGAGAGACAGTGAGGGCGAGCGCGCTCCCGCAGCGGCCGGCGGCCCTCGCCCGGGCGCACCGGCCCGTCGTCAGGCGTCAGCGCCGAAGACGCGCCCCACCTGGCTGGTGGTGCTGTCGTCGCTGACGCTGGTCTACGGAGGCATGACGCTGGTGTCGGGTCTGAACGCGCTGGCCGATCCCATGGCGTCCGCCCGCCTGCCCCCGGGGCAAGCGATGGCGCCGGCGCAAGAGGCGTTGACCCGCCAGCTGGCCGACGCGGGCCTGCAGATCCTGACCGGTCACCTGCGCGGCATCCGGGTGCGCGCCGCCGGAGCGCTGATCCTGGCGCTGGCTCTTCTTTATTCGGCGGCCGCGGCGCTGGCGCGCGATCGCCACGGGCGCACGATCACCTTGCTGGCGGCCTGGTTGGGGATCGCCTATCAGCTGGGCAGCCTGCCGGTGCTGATTCCCATCGCCCGCGACTATGCCGCCGTCACCGCCCCGCTGCTGGCCACCGCCATGGCCACCGACGTGTTGAAGCCGGCGGCTGACGCCGGGACGGCCGGGCCCGAGGAGCCGCCCAGACCAGAAGCGATGGCCAGAATCATGCGGTCGGTCTTCGTGGGCATTCCCATCCTGACGGCCCTGGTGGGGATCGCCGGTTCGGTGCTGCTGCTGGTCTATTACGGCGGCCGGCGCGGCCGCGCGCTGTACGGTTTGACGCCCCCAGGCCGGTGAGTTCGCACCATCTCCCCTGCCCTTGCCTGGGATAGGTCACATCTCCAACGTGAACTCGTTACGCGCGGGCGAGGGTGGCATCTCGATTGAACGGCGGCTTTCGCGCGTTTGCGCTCCTGGCGGAGCGCTCTTTTTTCGGATCCCTTTAATAGAGCGTTCCTCGCAAGAGGAACGCAAACGCGCGACTGTGGCGATACAGTCGAGCGGCGCCCTCCGCCCGCGCGTAACCGGTATACCCACGAAAAGGTGCCCGAAGATGTGACCAGTCCTGAGTTCCCCCCGTGCGGTGAGCGGCGACACTAGGGTACTATTTTCGTCCGTGGAGACCGTCGATCAGCCGTCCGGCGCCGTGGCGCGACCAGCGGCCCCTGTAGGAGCGCCGCCGAACGGCCAGGTCGCGCCGCTGCGGATGGTCTTTGTCGACGGGGCCGGGCTGCTGACGCTGGATCAGTTCGTCGTGGGCGACCTTTGCACCGTCGAGCACCTGGAAGTGTCGGTGCCCGACCTGCGGCTGCCCGCTGATCTCACCGCCGGCGCCTCGCGCTTTCGCAACCGCCGCGGCCGATTTCGAGGGGCCACCATCGGCGTCCGGCTGGCGCAGGTTGCCGCCTATCTCGACCGCTGCGATCTGGCGGCGGCCGGGTTGTCGAACGTCAGCGTCAGCGTCGACGCGTCGGGATCGCTGCGCTGGGCGGCGCGGGCGCGCCTGGGTGGACGCCAGGCCGATCTGACGGGGCGGATCGCCCTGCGCCGACAGGGAGAGCGACGCCTGCGCATCAGCGTCGAGGACCTTCACGTCTTCGGCTATCTGCCGGTCCCGGCGCCCATCGCCGCCGGTGCGCTGCTGGGCGCCGCGCTGCCGACGGCGGGCCCCGGTGCGCCGGGCGCCGAGGGCGCCACCCGATCAACGGTACGCTGGCAGACCGACGTCGATGTGCTGGAACTGGCCTTGCTGGAGGTGTTCGTGGCCAGCGGCTGGCGGCTGCCGGATTTTTCGGTGGCCACGCTGGAAACCATCGCCACGTCGTCGCAGCAGATCATCATCGTGTTCGGCGAGGCGGGTCTGCCGTCGACGGCGGCGGCAAGGCTGGACGACGACCAGGCCAGCGATGAAGGAGATGCCGGCGAATTCGACGAGAGCGGCGCCCGCCTGAGGGAGGCGGATGGCCTGCTGGCCCGCGGGGACTATCTGGCGGCGCTGGCTTGCCTGCGCCAGCTTCCGACCAACGGCGCCGCCGACCCGCGCGTCACCGAACGAACGTTGCAGCTACTGCTGGCCGGCGCGGCGACGCGGGATCAGGCGGCGGCGCTGGCCGCGGAGATCCTGGCCCACGATGAAACGTCGGTGCCCGCGCTGCTGGCCCAGGCCACGGTGGCCACCGAGCGACGCGAGCACGGGCGCGCCGCCGACTTGTTTCTGGCGGTGGCCGCCATCGCCGAGGCACGGGGACAGAGCGACGACGTTGCCTTCGCCAGCGCGGCGGCCGCTGCCCAGCGCGCCGCCGCGGACCAGCTGCCTCCGGCGGCCAAAGAAACGGCCAGCGGTGCGACCAGCGGTGCAACAATGCCGGCTGTTGGCGCTGCGGCCGACGTGGGCGCTGTCGGCGGCGTACCGCTGGCGGTTCCGCTTTCGCCGTCGCAGCGGCTGGCCGCCCGCTGTGAAGAGCTGATCGCCGCGCGCAACTTTGACGAAGCGGATCGCGTCTTCGCCGAACGGATCGATCATGCGCCCGACGAGGCCACGGCCGCCCTGCTGGCCACCGAGCGGGCGCGCGTGCGGCTGCTGGGGCCGGGCGCGACGGCGGCGCTGGCTGTTCTGCGCACCATCCCGCTGCGTTCGGCGCCCGAGGAGGCGCTGGTGTTGCGCGCGGATCTGGGCGAACGCCAGTCCAGCCTGGACGACGCGCTGCCGGCGCTGGAAGAGCTGGCCGCGCGCGCGCGCAGCGCCGGCGAGGCATCGACGCGGCAGCAGCTGCAGGAACGGTCCGAGGCGTTGCGGGTCCGCGTCCATGGCCGCCCCCGCACCCCCGCCGACGAGCTGGAACGCACGCTGACCGCCAACCCCACCGATCCCACCGCCGCCGAAGAGCTGGCGACGATCTACCTGGAGCTCGCCGATCCGCGCGAACGCATCGATGCGCTGAGCAGCCTGTTGCGGCGGGCGCTGGGACTGTCGGCCGCGCGGCGCAAGCAGATCTACGCCAGCCTGGGCGAGACCGCCGAGGCCAGCGGCGATCTGGAGCAGGCCGAGCAAGCGTACTGGCGCGCCGCCACCATCGAAGCGAATCCCGGTCTGCGCGCCCACTATCTGGCCGCCCACGCCCGCGTCCTGCTGGCGCGCGGGGACGTGCAGACGGCGCTGGCCGAGCTGGAAGAGGCGATCGCCCAGGTCCCCGATCACGCCGTGGCCCTGGCGCTGCTGGCCGACGTGGCCTTTCGACAGCAGGACTGGGCGCGCGCGCGCCAGGCCTATGCCGCCCTGGAAAATGCGCCCGGCGCCGCCGACGTGATCACGCGCGAACACCTCATGCTCCGGCGCGCCGAGCTGGCCGAGGCGGCCGGCGACGACGGCGAGGCGGAGACCTGTTATCGCGAGGTCGCCATCTTGAACCCGCGCCACATCGACGCGCGCCGCGTGCTGGCCGAGATCGCCTTGCGCCGGCAGGACCTGGGCGGCGGGGCCTTGCGCCTGGAAGAGGTGCTGCGCCTGCTGCCGCTGGACGCGCTGGATCAGCTTTTGGACGTTCGGCAGAGCCTGGGGTCGGTCTACGTCCAGCTGGAGGACTGGGGCTCGGCCAAATATTACCTGGAGCTGGTGCTGGCGCAGGATCCGGGGCGCGTCGCCGCGCTGGAGCTGCTGGTCGGCGTCTATCTGCAGCTGGGCTTGCCCAGGCAGGCCACCGCCGCCTGCGAACGACTGGCCCGGCTGTACCAGGAGCCGTCGAAACGCGCGCGCATCCTGTACCGCCAGGGGGAAATCCTGCGCGCCGAGATCGGCGACGACGCGGCCGCCTTTGATGCGTTCCTGAAGGCGTCCGACGTTGATCCGCGTTTCGCGCCGACCATGGTTCGGCTGGTCGAGTATTTCTGGCACGACGGCGACTTTACGGCCGTGGCAGAGGTGGCCAGCGATCTGGTCAAGGCGGGAACGATGACCGCCAATCCCGATCCAGAGCTGGGCATGCGCATCGCCATCGCCACGGCGCTGGCTGGCCAGCGCATGCCAGCGGCGGCGGCGACGGCCCGCGAGGCACCGTGGAATCCGACGGTAGCGGCGCGCGCGCTGGCAGAGGCGGGCGACCATCTGGTTCCGGTGCCGACCGATGCGCTGGATCGGGCGCTGGCCGCGCTGGTGGCGCAGGTCGCCGGTGGTGATGGCGACGTCGCGTTCGCCGCGCTGGCCCCGGCGCTGGCGACGTTGATCGAGGACGATCCCTCGCGCCCGGGGCCGGTGCGGGCCCTGGCGCGGATCGCCGAGCGGCGCGGGCAGGCCACGCTGGCTCGCGCGCTGTATGCGTTGCTGGTGTTTGCCGATCCGAACGACGCCGGCGCCGATCGCCTGGAGGAGCTGGGTCCGGCGACGGTGGCCTTGCCAGAGGCACTGGACGCGCTGGGGCCGACGGTGCATGTCGATGCCGCCGGTCCGCTGCGCGGCGCCCTGGTGGCACTGGCGGCGGCGCTGCAAGGTTTCGAGACGGCTGTCGTGCCCAGCGGCGGCGACAGCTTGCGCCCGGCGCGCGCCGCCGGTTTGCGGCGTCTGGGACACCTGCTACACGCGCCGCCGTTCGCCGTCGCTGTTCAGCCGGCCGGCGTGCTGGGGCAAAGCCCGCTGGTCGTGGCGCCCACGCGTCCCGCCATGCTGCTGGTCTCGACGGAAGGGGCCGAGTTGCCGGAGCGCGAGTGGGGTTTCGCGGCGGCCCGCGCGCTGGAGGAGCTGCGCAGCGGGCTGGCGTCGCTGTCGGGCCTGACCGCCGGCGAGCTGATCGCTTTTCTGCAAGGCGTGGCCGCCGCGCTGGCGGGCACGCCGCTGCCCGCAGAGGCCGCGCCCAAGGCCCAGGCCGCGGTGCACTGGCTGACGGAATCGGACGCCGTCACGGAGCTGCCGGTCGGCGAGGCTCGGGCGCGCCTGGCCGCCGACGTCGGTGCGGTGCTGACCGACGGTGTGAACTGGCCGGCCTTTGTCGCCGGCGGCGTTCACACCGCCAACCGCGTCGGGCTGCTGGTGTGCGGCAGTCCGCTGGATGCGCTGAGGCGGCTGGCGCACGCCGACAGCGTGCTCGCGGCGGCGGCCAGCGACGGCGGTGACGGCGGTGACGGCGGTGACGGCGACGAGAAGGAGCGACGCGAAGCGCGGCGCGGTTTTCTGCGGACGTCAGCGATCCGCGAGCTGGTGCGTTACCTGCTGTCCGACGAATACGCCGGCTCGCTGACGCCCCCCTAGGCCGCCCGCGCGCCCTGCCCTGCCCTACTTGACCGGCATCTCGAAGCTGACGCAGTAGTTGCGTTGATCGCTGCGGAACTTGATGTCGGCGGTTCCCGACGGCCCGGTCCAGGGCTGGGACAACGTCAGCGCGCTGTCGGATGCTTTCGCCGTCACGATGGTCTCGGCTTTCAGGCCCGCGCCCTCGGCCAGGTCGCGGTCGCCGTGCACGCGGAAGGCATTCGGCGTCTTTGCTTGCACCTGCGCCGAACCGCTGGTGACCGTGCAGCTGATGGTCTCGGCGTCCAGGCCAACCAGCGGATCGGAATCGCGCAGCTGTCCGCGCCGGCCCCTGGTCGGGCCGGCCATGGCGCCGTCGTCGTCCTGGGCCATGGCGTAACCGACCGTCCATCCATTTGCTGTTGCCGCCGGGTTGTCCGTCGTCAAGGTGATCACCACCGTGGACCCCGCGATGCTGACGCTGTCGATGGCGGCGCGCCCGCCGGCGTTCTTCACTTCAAAGCCGCGGCCGTTGGCCCATTCCTTCAGCGCCGATTGATGTGGCGGCGGAATGTTTTCGTCCCAGTTCATGGCGCCCACCGGGACATTGAAGGTCACGGTGATGACCTTGCCGTTCTTGGTGGCGGACAGCGGTTGCAACGGCTGCCAGGGGCGGCCCAGGACCACCCGCTGGAAATAGATCTCGCCGTATTTTTCGCCCATGCGGTCGTACCCGTGCGTGGTCAGGTGTCGGCCCTCCGACGCGTATTGATACTGATACTTGGGACCAACGCAGACGAAGTCGCCTGGATAGTCCACGCCCAGTCGCCACGTCGCCAGCGTCGACAGCGAAGACGATCCCGCCCCCATGGGCGCCGAATGCTGCTGCGTCATCAACACCGGAATGGACGCCGTCTGCCCGGTGATGGCCTTGAGGTCGGTGTTGTAGTCGGCCCACAGCTGATGAACGGTGTTTTCGTAGGTGGTGCTGGTGGCGTCGAACTCGCCGTGGGTCAACACAATGGCGCCGATCCCGTAGGTCTTGCCGGCGGCCATGGCCAGCCGCTTGATCGCGCGCACCTCGAACAGCGTGGCCACATAGGCTCGCCCGGTGCGCCCGGTGTCCTGTGCCCCCTTGCTGATCGTGGCGATGCCTTGTCCCGATTCACCGATGACGGAATGAATCGTTTGATACTCGCCGACGCCAGCGACAGCAAACAGCGCCGAGATCTGATTGGCCATGAAGGAATGTGGTGTCTCGCCGAAGATGTTGGCCGGATACGCGCTGGGAAAATCGGACAGCGGCACCAGCGTCCGGATGGGCTCGATCAGGGGGACCAACGAAAGCGCGGGGCTGTTGGGATCGAACGGTGGCCCTTTGATGCCTGGCCCCAACTCCAGCTTCAGGTTGTGGTACTTCGACATGACCGTGTTCACCGGAACACCAAGGTTGCCCACCGCCAGGCTTTGCCCGGTCCCGATGACGCCCATCCAGTCGAACGGTGGCGCCGGGGGCACGCCGCTGGCGTCGTCACTCCCGACAGTGCCGCGATCGTTTGGCGCGTCATCACCACCGCCGGCCGCATCGGACGGCGGCGGTTCATCGCCCGGCGCGAGATCGCCGGGCGAACCGCCCGCGCCGCCGGCGCCGGCCTCAAGAGGAAGGTCCGAGCGTCCCCCGCCCCCCCCGTTGCCGCCGCCGACCGCGCCCGGCGGGGCGCAAGCCGGAACCCAAGCAACGACGACGCTCAGCACGCAGACCAAGGCCCCATTACCGCGCCAGCGTGACTTCATGGGCGTCGCCCTTAGATGGACGCTGGTTCTGGCCAACGGCAGGCAGAGAACTGCGCAATCGCCGGCACGGGGCACATGTCGGCCGTTTCCTGTGCCGGCGGAACCGCCGTATCGTAGGGGGCTTTTGTGAAATGTCTGGCCCGAGGAATGACGTGATCGCCTTTGTCGTGACGCCCGGCTTCGAAGCGGCGCTGATGTCCGAGCTCACCGGCCGGGTTTCGGCGCCGACGGTTGCGGCGCCCGGTGTGGTCAGCGCCGAGGTCATGGCGCCCGGGGAACCTCTGCCCGATCCCATTTTCGCGCGCCAGCTGTTGCCGGACGCACGCCGGCTGAGCGGTCCATCGGTGAGCGCGCTGGCCGAAGCGGCATACGCGGCCCTTGAATCGGCGGTCGATGCCGGCACCGGTCCTTTCACCTTGCACGCGTACGCCATCGCTCCCGGCGACGCCGATGCCGATGACAATGCCGTCGCCGCCCCCGCACCCGCCCCCGCTCCCGGCATGGGCAGTCGCATCGAGCTCATCGGTCGTCAGACGCTGGCGCTGCTGCAAAAGCGCCGGCGGCGGGCGTTCGCGCGTTATCAACCGGCCGACGCGTTTGCGGCGATCAGGGACGCGAACGCCACGCTGCTGCAACTGCTGGCCCTCGATCGAACGACGATGCTCGCCTCGGCGGCGTCCCCAGCTCCCCTGCCCGGCGGCGGCTTCACGCTGGCGCCCTGGCCGGGTGGCGCCGCGCCGGTCACCGTCGATCGCGCCCCGCCCTCGCGCGCCTATCAGAAGCTGGAGGAGGCGTTCCTGTGGATGAACGCCGCGCCAGGACCGGGCGACGTCTGCGTCGATCTGGGCGCCGCGCCCGGCGGCTGGACGATGACCGCGCTCAAGCGCGGGGCGCGGGTCATCGCGGTCGATCGCGCGGCGCTGCAGGCGCCGGCGGCGCCCCACCCTTTGCTGACGATGACCATCGGCAACGCCTTCACCTTCGAACCATCACAACCGGTCGACTGGCTTCTGTGCGACGTCATCTGCGAACCGCCGCGCACCATCGCCCTCATCGAAACCTGGCTGACGCGCCGCTGGTGCCGGCACCTGGTCTGCACGGTCAAGTTCAAGGGAAGCGCGGGGTACGGCGTGCTGGCCCCGCTCGGTGCTTTTCTGGCCGGCGCCGGCCTGCGTTTCGCGCGCATCAAGCAGCTGGCGCACAACAAGAACGAAGTGACGGTGATGGGGATCCGGTAGGCCTCCGCCAAGGAACCCGTGGCGCCCGCAAAGCCCGCACCGGGTATTTCTGATATAAGTGGCCCCGCAAAGAGCATGTCGATTCTGATCGTCGGAGGCGCGGGGTATATCGGCAGCCATACGGCCAAGGTGGTGGCGGCGTCGGGGCTGGGGCCGGTGGTCGTCTTTGACAACCTCAGCTCGGGGCATCGCTGGGCGTTGCGCTGGGGGACGTTCGAAGAAGGCGACCTGGGCGATCCGGCCGCCATCGCCGACGTCATCAAACGCCACGCGGTGACGGCGGTGATCCAGTTCGCCGCCTTCATCGAGGTCGGAGAATCTGTGCGCAACCCGCGCAAGTACTTCCGCGGCAACGTGCAGAACACGCTGAACCTGCTGGACGCCATGGTCGACGCCGGCGTGCGCGATCTGGTGTTCTCGTCGACGGCGGCGGTCTACGGCGATCCGATCAAGACGCCCATCCCCGAGGACCACCCGCTGGCGCCGGTCAGCCCCTACGGCGACAGCAAGCTGTTCGTCGAGAAGATCTTGCAGCGATACGGCGACGCCTACGGGCTGCGCTGGGCGGCGCTGCGCTATTTCAACGCGGCGGGCGCCGATCCCGACGGTGGCAACGGCGAGGATCATTCACCGGAGAGCCACCTCATCCCGCTGGCCATCAAGGCGGCGCTGGGCCTGCGCGGCGCCCTGCAGGTGTTCGGCACCGACTATCCGACGCCCGACGGAACGGCGGTGCGCGATTACGTCCACGTCGTCGACCTGGCCGAGGCGCACCTGCTGGCCCTGCGTCACCTGGCCGCCGACAAGGGCAGCTTTGCCGCCAACATCGGCACCGGGCGCGGGCATTCCGTGCGCGAGGTGATCGCCGCCGTCGAGACGGCCGGCGGCAAACCGGTGCCGCATCAAGAGGTGGCGCGGCGACCCGGTGATCCGCCGGTGCTGGTCGCTGATGCCAGCCGGGCCGGCGCGCTGCTGGGTTGGCGGCCGCGCTTTCCCGATCTCGGCACCATCGTGTCGCACGCCTGGCAATGGCATGTCTCGCGGAAGGGAACATGATCCCGACCACCGCCCCGTCCCCAGGCCGCATCACCGTCGCGGTCGCGATCCTGCCCCTGGCGCTGTTCGCCGGCTGCGGCAAACACCTCTGCCCCGACGACATGGTGCTGGACAGCCAGCGGTCGCAGGCAGGGAAAGTGGCCTTCTGCACCAGCCGCGCGGATCGCAGCCGGGCCACCTGGATTCAGTCTTACGACAGCGGCCAGCACCGTCAGGTCTGTCCGTTCCTGGGCGGCCGTCCGGGCGGCACCTACCACTCGTGGCACAAGAACGGCACGCGCTGGCTGGAAGGACGTTACTTGAACGGCCTCAAGGATGGCCGCTGGGCCCAGTGGAGCGAGGACGGTCATCCCGTCGGCGATGGCGAGTACCGCGACGGCGCTCTGGTGCAAGGGGCGCCGGTGGGGACGCCGGCCACCTGCGAAGCCGTCATCTGGTAGCGGCCGCGTCGATGCGCGCCGCCGCGGTGCCCGCGCAAGCTGGCACAAAACCGAGCTGGCATAAAACAGTGAAAGACGCGATCGCACCGAGCGGAAATGAGCGTGAGTCGACGGCGAATTCGCATAGCATGCCGCCACCATGAGCTGGAGTGGCGACGGTCGGATTCCACTTTTCCTCCCCCGGGTCTTCCTGGCGGCGGCCCTGCTCGGGGTCGCTCTGCGAGGCAGCGCCACAGCGGCCGAGCCGGCGGACGCGGTGTCCGCCAGCCGCATTGATCTCAAGGACGGTTGGACTGTCCAGTCGTCCCGCAAAGTTCGCGCCGGGGGCGAAGCGGTGTCGTCCCCGGCGTTCGTGCCGGCCGGCTGGTACCACGCAACTGTTCCAGCCACCGTCCTCGGCACCCAGGTGGCGGCCGGTCAGTTCAAGGACCTCTACCGCGGGATGAACCTGCGCAAGGTCCCGGGGATGACTTATCCCATCGGGCTCAACTCCTTTTCCAACGTCCCCATGCCCAAGAACAGTCCGTACGCCGTGGCCTGGTGGTATCGCACCGAGGTGGCGGTGCCGGCG
>JAXDMH010000799.1:0-3961 GCA_034666225.1 Myxococcales bacterium | reverse complement strand
GAAAATCTGGTGAAGATGCTGGTGCTGGTCGGAAACCAGCACTAGTGCGCCTCCCGCGAAATAGCGTCAATGACGAGGCCGACAAGCCGCGTCGGCCGCGAGGCGCGACGACGAGGAATACCCGTAGGTATTGTGAGGAGGAGCAACAAAGCGGCCGGCGCGGATCGTCGGCCGAACATGACGCTATTTCGCGGGAGGTGCACTAGTGCTGGTTTCCGACCAGCACCAGCATCTTCACCAGATTTTCCTGGGCGCCCGTCATCAGGGCATAGCTGTCCAGATCCTGGTGGCAACTGTCGCAGGCGAACTTCGCGCCGCGGCGCTTGCTCTCGCTGACCAGCCCCTTCATGAGTTTCTTTGCGCCCGCCCGGCCGCCGGTTCGGCAAGCCTCGCCCACGGGGCCGCGGCCGATCGTCGCGATCTTGCATGGGCCGTCGTCTTCACCGGCCGCGGCTACGTCGCTGAGCGTCGCCGGTTTCTCCTCGGCCACCTTGGCGGCAGGCTGATCGTTCGCCTGGGCGGCGCCGCCGCGGGGAGGTTCGTGGGCGGCGACGGAGGCGCCGGTCTGTTCCATGGCAACCACCGGCGCGCGCCGCGCCGGCGCCCGCGCGAACCACACGGCCCCGACGGCCAGCACCGCGAGCGCCGCGCCGCCTGCGAACATGCCCGCCCCGCGCCCCTGCGGTTTTCTGATCTGGCTCGGGCCCGACGCCCGGCCGCCGGGCCCGTGAGCCGCGGGTGCTGCCGGCTGAGAGAGCTCTGTCATCGGCGCGACCCACAGGGCACGCCCGCCACAACGGCGGTCCAGGACCTCGCGTAGGATCTCGGCCGCCACCTTCAACCTGCCTCCGACCGTTCCAGCCGGAAACTTGTCGCGCTGGCCAATCTCGGTGAGAGACAGACCTTCGAAATAGCGCAGCAAGATCATCCGGCGGTACGGCTCGGCGAGGGCGCGCACCGCCTCGACCAGCATCTTGTGCCCTTCCAGGCGTTCCCCCCCGTCCTCTGCCGACTCAGGCGGTCGCCCCGCCGCCGCCACCCAGACGTCCTGCCCGCTGTCGTCGGCCAGCGCGTCATCCGAGATCAGCGTGCGCGCAAGCCGCCGGGCCCAGGCCGCCCGTCGCAGCAACTGGTCCGAGGGGGGGAGCGTATATTCGAGGTCGCGAATCCGGCCATTACACACCGCGGCCGGCGCAGATGTTCGACTATTTCTCGGTTTTGTCCGCCGGCGGCCCGGTCGGCATAGTGCGGCTTGATGAGCCAACCTCCACCACGCTGCCGGCCGATGCGCCGGCGTCCCTCGTCGCGCCGCACGATTGCGGCTCTGTCTGCTAGTCTCGGTTCCGAGGCTCCGTGGCCACCGCCGTTTCCCCCGCGCCGGTCGATCGTGACACCGAGGCGCGTTTTCGCCGTGGTGAGCGCGAGGCATTTCTGAAGGTGTACGAGGCGCATGCATCGGCCGTGCGGGCGCTGGTGGGGCGTTTTTTTCTGCGGCCCTTTGAACGAGAGGAGGCCGTGCAGGAGGTGTGGTTGCTGGTCCATCGGGTGGCGAAGACCTTTGATCCGGCGCGGGGAGAGCTCCTGCCCTGGTTACGCACAGTGGCGGCCAACCGCTGCAAGGAGCTGCTGCGTGCCCAGGGGCGGCGCCCCGATCCGCGGGTCGAGCTGGCCGAGGAAGACACGCTGGCCACCTCCGATCCAGAGGATCAGGCGCGCACGGCGCGGGTGCGGACCGCCGTCGAGCATTTCGTGGCCGGGCTGTCGGCGGAAGAAGCGCTGGTTTTTCGCCTGTCGCTGGTCGAGGAACGCAGCCACGACGAAGTGGCCAAGACAGCGGGGATCAGCGCGCGACGCTGCAAATATCTCAGAATGAAGCTGCTGGTGAGGGCGGCGGCGGATCCGGTGCTGCGCCAGGTGCTGGGAGAGGTGACGGAATCGTGAGTCTGCTCTTTCACAGACGCGACATCGCGCGGGCGGTGGCGGGCGAGCTGCCCCCGGCGCGCGAAAAAAACCTGCGCGGCCACCTGCGCGGCTGCGCCACTTGCAGGGCCTACTATGATCGCTTGAGCGCGGTCGCCGACGCGCTGAACCCGGGTCCGGGGGCGGCGCGCGCGCAGGCGCGACTGGCCGCGGCGCTTGATGATTCGGCGTCGGCGCCGGCCGGCACGACCGAGGGGGCGACCGCTCCCGCGAACGCCCATCGTCCGGCGTCGAGACGCCGTCTCTGGGCCGCGGCGTTCGTCCTGGCGCCCGCCGCGATCGTTGTTCTGTGGGCCGTGCGCGCCAACCGCCCGCCGGCGCCGGGCGGTGCCCCCGACGAGATCACGCTCCGAGGCGAGACGGACACGTCACCGGCCAGCGACGCCTCGTCTGCACCGGCCGCGGCCGCCCCCTCGATCCTGGTCTACGCCAGCCGGCGCACGGGACCCACCACTCACGGTCCGGTGCGGCTGGTCAGCGCCCTCCCCGGCTCCGGTGAAGGGCGGGTTTCGTCGGCCGACTAGGTCCAGTTCAGCGTGGGGGGCCTTCGCTCCCCCGCTTACGTGACGATCGTGGGCGTCGACGCCGACGGCGGCGTGCACCGTTACGTGCCGCGCGCGGGTGGCGCCGCGCTGTCTGTACAGCCCGCCGACGGCCCCACCGTCGTCGGCCCCAGCATCGACCTCGGGCAAGGACACCGTCCGGGTCGCATTCGCCTCATCGCCGCGTTCTCGGCACAGCCCCTCGACAACGACGCGCTGGCGGCGCTGACGGGCGCCGATGGGTCACGGCCCGACGGGGCCGCGCTGGACGGCCCTGCGCCTGTGCAGGTGATAACAGGGTTGCTGATCGTCGAACCATGACGTTGAACCATGACAGCCGGTAAGCACTCACGGCGCCCGTGGCGCAGCCGCCTGGCTGTTGGCGCGCTGGTCATCGCCAGGTTTGCCGGACCGGCCGACGCCGCGCCGGCACCCGCACTGACGACGCCCGGCGACGTGTACGCCATCGTCGTCGGCTATAACGGCGGCCGCCCCGGTTTGCCGGCTCTGCACTTTGCCGACGACGACGCCGTCCGTCTGTCGCTGTTGCTGGCCGGCCTGGCCCAGCCCACGCAAGCAAACCACGTCGTACTTCTGACCGACTTTGACGCCGACACCCAGCGCGGCATCGTGCGGGCCGGTCTTCGCTCCGTCCCGGCTGCGTCGCCGACGCGGACGGCGCTGCTCGCCGCGTTCCATGACATCGCCGCCGCGCTGGCCGCCCGCCCTGCCGGCGCCGGTCCGCCCACCTTCTATTTCATCTACGCCGGCCACGGCCTGCATGGCCGCATCCTGCTGAAGCCCGAGGAGGGAAACGACGCCGCCATCACCGGCCACGAGCTGCGCGCGGCGGTGGCTGATCTGGTGCAGTCGGCGCCCATGCTGCGTCCTTTCATCTTCCTCGACGCCTGTCGCTCGCAGAGCCTGTTCACCGAACGTGGGGCCGCGCCCGCCCCCGATACCGAGATCGGCCCTGATCTGTCAGCGGAGGTGGCCACGCTGGAGCAGCGGACACGGGCGGTGACCATCGGCGTGTTGACGGCGGCGTTCTCGGGACGTCCGGCCGGCGAGGTGCGCTCGCTGGGCGCGGGGTATTTCTCGCACGTGCTGGCGTCGGGCCTGGCGGGAGCGGCCGATGCGGACGGGGACGAGCTGGTCTCGTTTGCAGAGCTGGCCGCCTTTGTCGCCTACAACACCGAACGACTGACGGCGCAGCGGCCGTGGTTTTCCCCTCCCGGCGGCGATTTCTCGACGACCGCCGTCGATCTGCGGGCGGCGCGCACGCGCCTGGAGCTGACCGGTTCGCCGTCCGGGCGCTATCTGATCGAAGCCAGCAGCGGCCGGCCCATCTTCGCCGAGGCGGTGAAGGGAGACCGGCACGCCTTGCGGCTGTCGCTGCCGGCGGGACGGTATCGCGTGCTGCGAGCGGCGGGCGCGGA
>JAXDMH010000798.1:0-5119 GCA_034666225.1 Myxococcales bacterium | reverse complement strand
ACACCGTCGCCGGCCGGCCCGGTGCCCATTCCTTACCCGAACACCGGGATGGTCATGCAGATCAGCGGTGAATCGACCAAGGTGAAGATCGTCTCGCAAGGAGCGGTGACGAAAAAGTCGGAGATCCCCTCGTCAATGGGTGACGAAGCCGGGGTGGCCGGCGGCGTCGTCTCGAGCCAGAACATGGGCAAGGTCGTCTACAAGAAAGGCAGCGCGACGGTCAGCGTGGAAGGGCAACCGCTGCAACATCTCACCGCCATGACCGGCCAGAACGGCGCCAACGCCAACATGCCCGCCGGCCAGCAGGTGGCGCCCAGCCAGGCCAAGGTGATGATCGGAATGTGAATCGTCGCCGGGCGCGGTCACTCGCTCACTCGGTCTCGAACTGATTCCAGAACTGCTTTAACGACGCCATGGCCGCTGGTGGCAACTGCAAGGCCAGTCGTTTGTGTTTGTCGCCCGACCGATAGCGCAGGTTCAGCGACACCACGGTGGTTTCGTCCATCTGCCCGTGGTTGGAAAGCTGCACCTTGTCGACCCGCCAGTCGAACCCCAGCAGGACATTGCCGTGATCGGCCAGCGTGTCCTCCAGCATGCGCCCCCGCAATTGCTGCTGAACCTCCACATAGCGGGGCATGATCAGCTCGATACCGGCCGGCGCGCCTCCGGACAGGGCGATCAGATCGCCGCGAAAGGAGGCTTCGTCCAGGTTCAGGGCCGCGCCCTGGCGCAGCAGAAAATCACAGGCGCGCACAGCGCCCAGGATATTGCCGGCGTTGGCGTCATAGCGTTGCGCGTACGCTTCGATCAGCTGGCGGTTTTCTGGATTCTCCGGCTCGGCCAGCGCCGCACCGATCAGCGACCACAGATTCCGCAGCGCCGCGGGTGGCAGGCCCAGCAACATCCGCCATCCCACGACCACGCGTTCAACCGGGACGCCGTCCGGGAAACAGTGCCACACCGATTGACCGCCCCCGTCGCCGCCGCCTTCGTTTTGCGCCATGAACGCGAACATAACATGCGTTCATTTGCCGACCGCCCAGGTCACAGCGGTTCGAAGGTCAGCGGCCCATTCCCCGAACGAACGCCCCAGTAAGCGTTCATGGTGGTGGCGACGGCCAGCGGGTCGTTCAGGACGACGCCCTGCCGTTGCGCGTGCGGCACCTTGCCCGTCCAGAGAGTGCCGTCGCCGAGCAGGAACGTCTGCTGAAAGGCCGGATCGACGTGGTTCTTCAGATAGTCGATGGCGGCGGCGTGCAGCTGCCCGGCTGGCAAATCGGTGTTGGCCAGAGACAAAGAAGCCCCGGCCGGGGCGGGGGCGACGCTAAAAGTGGCCACGCGGTACGCCGCGGGCGCTGTCTTGCTGGCCACGACCGCGGTCAGTCGGACGCGCTGCAATGAAGCGGGCGCCGCCGCCCACACGCCCAGCCGCTGGTTGGCAAACGGCACGGTGTCGGCGATGGGATCGCTGCGAAAGACGCGCAGGCGATCGGGCATGACGATAGCCAACCCCAGGACGGTGCCGGCCGGCGTCGCTTCCACCCACCCCAGCACGGCGTGCTGGCTGGGCTCGCCGGGGATGGCCGCGGCGACCGAGACCACGGGGCGCGACGGAATCTCGGACAAGGCCTCTGTCGTCGCCACGGCCGCTGTGTTCAACTGACCGGAGACCACGTGGCGCCACAGCGCGGTCGCCGCCCCGGCCCCGGTCGGGCGCCAGCTGTACAGGCAGGCCGTCCCCGCCCGATCCATCACTGGCGGAAAAATCAGAGACTCGTCGGCGGCCACGGTGATGTCGACCGGTGCTTTCTGCATCAGCGCTTGCAGGTGAAGCCGCGGTCCCGCCAGCCACCCCACCCAGAACTGGTGCGCCAGACCGGGCGAGATGCCGCTGGTCGCGCCGAACAGCTGCGCCCCATCCGGGACCTCGA
Source organism: Myxococcales bacterium (assembly GCA_034666225.1). Taxonomy (GTDB): domain Bacteria; phylum Myxococcota_A; class Polyangia; order Fen-1088; family Fen-1088; genus DATKEU01. The sequence goes on along the minus strand of JAXDMH010000798.1, from coordinate 3,188 downwards.
CGTCCCAGGGCACCGGCGGCTGCGCGCCCAGCTGATCCCGTTCTGGACCGCGCTCGGCGAACTGCGTGGTTTGCAGAATGCGACGGGGCCCGACGACATCAATGGTGTAGACCTCGCGCGAGACGAAGTCGCCTATTTCGTAAGTGGTGACGAGGCCTGGATTGGAAACAGTAAAACGCGGCATGGACGTCCCCGTGGGCAAGCTGCTGGCCGGTCGATCAGCCAGCGGTTTCGAGTGTGTGGTGCAACCGTGACAGGCCTGCAGCGCGACGATCATCGGAAAGGCGGTCAGCGCCGCCGTCGTCAGTCGGCGAACCCGTCGCGGCGACCCGACGTCGACGCCGGCCTTCGCCTCACGGAGCGATGGTGCCGTCATTCTTGACCTTCATGTAGTTCCAGCCGCCCAGCTTCAGAAAGCAAAGGCCGCACAGATATTTCTTCGAAGAGCTGTACGACATCAGGCAGATCTGATCTTTGTCGTGCGCGGCCGGCTGGAACCCGGCCGGTTGCTTGGGCGGAGCAAAGTGGCCGGGGCCGTGGGCCAGGAACAACGTGTGTCCGACCTCGTGAATGAACGTCTTTGAATCCTCGGACTCCGTGAACTGGAAAAACATCGCCTTGTTTCGGCCGGTCAATCCGGGAATGGCCGGCGCAATCCCGGCGGTGAAGCTGCTGCCCTCGTGGGGGTTTTGATTGTGTGGACCATTGTGACCGAATTTCAGCGCGGTGATTCCGTTGTCGGGGATGGGAATCTTGGCCGCCACCGCCTCCATGATGGAGTACCAGTTGTCTTCACATTTTGCCTTGTACTTGCCTTCGTCCGCGGCGCCGAAGAAGGCCGTGAACGCCGCCCAGTCGCGCACCGCCGGCGGGGTCAATGGCCAGTCGGCCCCCACCGTCCATTGCGTGCCGGCGGCGGCTCGGTTCGCCGACTTCGCGCGGAAACCGCCGACCTTGCTGTGGGCCGACACGCCCATGGGCTGCGTGGCGCTCTCCTCGAACGAGGCGGCGCTCTTGATGAACTTCTTCGCATCCGCGTGCACGGCGCGGCCGCCCAGTGACGAGTCCAGCTCGCCCACCGCCTGCAGCTTGATGTCCCACAAAAGGCGGCTCCCGATCCTTCCAGCAGCGTCGTCGCCTCCGCAGCGGCGACGATTTCGAATTTTCGAGTCGAACGAATGCGCGCCCATTGCGCCGCTCCGATCACCTTGTATTCCTTGCCGCGGTAGGCGATCTCGCCGCCACGCTGGTCATGCAGGACCGCCAGCAACTTGGCCACCGGATCGTTACCGCCGGCCGGCCGGTGCTTGCCGACCTCGCCGGGCGCGCGCGCTTGCACGATACCGAAATGCCCACGGCCCAGCACAGACAGCAGCGTCGGTCCCAGACCACCGGGAGGCGGCCGCATCGGTTCAAGATGGAAATCCGAGCCTTCGGTCCTGAGGAACGAGATCACCCGGTAGGGATCCGACGAAACAAAATCCTTCAGGGCCCGGTCCGCGTCCAGTCTATCCACGCCCGTTGGTTCAAGATAAGCACCCGATTCCACCAGCTCGCGGAACCGACTGCCGTGCACCAAGGCGAACTGATGTCGCGCGCTTGAAAACGTCAGGGCGTGAGGGATGGGAGCCGCCATAGTCTAGACGCAGACGCGGAAAAGGGAGACTGGTGATTCTATAGAAGCGACCGCGTCTGGCAAGCGGACCGGGCGTCGCCAAGAAGTGACGCGGCCGCGGCGCATCTCGAACAGCTGGCGCTGGCTCAAGAGTGCGTCGTCGGTCGAACTCGAAAATGGCTCTTGTTGATCTTCAGGGCGCGGATCTTTGATTCCAGCGTCGAACGCGGAATTCCGAGACGCGCTGCCGCTCCCGATGGCCCGAAGACGCGCCCGCCGGTCGCGCGCAAGGCGTCTTCGACGATCGCCTTTTCGTGGGTGGCGATGCTGCTCGACAGTTTCAGTCGGCCGTCGATGGCGGGTTTCGTCGACAACCAGCTCTCATCGACCGTGAATTCGTCCGTGTCGCATACGATCAGGGACCGCTCGATCACGTTTTGCAGCTCGCGGATATTGCCCGGCCATGGGTACGACTGCAGATGGTCCAGGGCCCGCCGGTTCACGCGGCGGATAGATTTGCCCGCCTTTCGCGCGTATCGGTCGATGAAGTACCTGACCAGCAGGGGAATGTCCTCTCTGCGTTCCCGCAAAGGAGGCATCGCCACCGGAAACACGTTCAGCCGATAAAAGAGGTCCCCGCGGAAGCCGTCACGTTCGATCTCCGCGGTCAGGTCGCGATGGGTGGCGGCGATGACCCGAACATCGACTCGGATGGACCGGTTTCCTCCCAGGCGCTCGAACTCTCGCTCCTGCAGCACCCTCAACAGAGCCACCTGGGCTTCGGGAGACAGCTCGCCGATCTCGTCCAGGAACAGTGTTCCGCCATCCGCCAGCTCGAACCGGCCCAGGCGCCGCTGGATGGCGCCGGTGAATGCCCCTTTCTCGTGGCCAAAGAGCTCCGAGGTGATGAGCTCGCGGGGGATCGCCGCGCAGTTCACCGCCACGAACGCCCCCGCCGACCGGCTCGATCGCCTGTGGATGGCGCGGGCGATGAGCTCCTTGCCGGTGCCGGTTTCGCCGGTGATCAAGACCGTCGAATCGCTGCTGGCCACCTTGGCGACGCGCGAGAGCACGGCGGCCAACCCGGGCGACGCGCCGACGATCTCCTCGAACATCGACGTCTTGTCGATCTCTTCTCGAAGCGCGACGTTCTCTTGCTGGAGCCTCTCCTCGGAGCGCTTGCGGTCATCGATGTCCGTCGAGGCAACGTGCCAGCGCGTGATCTTTCCCTGGTGGTCGCGCACCGGGTTGCCGCGCGCGAGAAACCAGCGATAGCTCCCATCATGTTTGCGAAGTCGGAGCTCCATCTCGAAGGCGAGGCCTTCCGAGAAGGCGCGCGCCGTGGGCGCCTCCAGGCGCTGCAGATCGTCAGGGTGGGCGTCAGCTCCCATCGATAACTGCCGCCATTCGTCCAGGCTCATCCCGTAGTGGCCGAGGGCCGCCCGGTTCGCGTAAAGCCGCTCGCGCTGCGGTCCATAGACGGTCACCAGCTGCGGCGCCAGGTCCAGCACCTGCCGAAGCTCCCTCTCCCGTTCCTCCAGCTCTTGCTCGGCCTTCTTGCGCTCATCGATAT
>JAXDMH010000797.1:0-2762 GCA_034666225.1 Myxococcales bacterium | reverse complement strand
GGCGGCGATGGCGCGCTCGGGCGCGCGCTCCTCGTCGAATTCAGGAATGTCCAGCGGACAGCCTTCCAACCGGGCCCACGTGATCATCCGAAGGTGTTCGGGCCGGCTCTGCGTCAGGTCGAAGATGCCGCCGACGAACTCGGGAACCGCATCGGGGCACAGCTCCACGGCGCGGAAAAATTCCGCGCCATCGGTGGCGACCACATCGCGGAACAGGGTCTCCTTGTCGCCGAAATGCGCGTACAGCCGTTCCTTGCTCGCATTGGCGGCGCGCGCGATGCGGTCGATGCGCGCCCCGGCCAAGCCGTACTTAGCGAACTCCGCGCGGGCGGCGGCAAGTATTTCGCCGCGCAGTTCGGTCTTCGTCCTCACAGGAATATCATAAGCAGACGAACTGGTTCGTTTGTTATGGTGGTTCGAGAACGGGTTGATGACAGGAGAAGGAGAGGCCGTGATGGCTACGACCGACGAGCTGGAGCAGGCAATTGCGACGATGCCGAGGGGTGGCCCTGAGGCGTCGTGGCTGGATCGTCGGTTCGAGACCGATGCGCTGGAGTACCTCGACCGTGACGACGTGGCGGACGAGGTCAAGCAGAAGGTCATCGGCATGCTCGACCGGATGGGCACGCTGACCAATCAGCATGAGAAGTACGCGCGCACGGCGCTGAGCGTCGTCGCCAACATCCCCAATCCGCGCATCCTGGAAATCGGCGCGGGCCACGGAAAGCTCTCCGCGCAGATCCTCAAGCTCCACCCGACCGCTACCGTCACCGTCAGCGACCTCGATCCGACCTCGGTGGCCAACATCGCCGCCGGGGAGCTGGGAAACCACCCGCGGGCGCGCACCCAGGTGATTGACGCGACGGCGATCGACGCCGCCGACAACAGCTACGACCTGGTGGTGTTCGCGCTGGCGTTCCACCACCTCCCGCCGGCGGTCGCCAGCCGCGCCGTCGCCGAGGCCACCCGCGTGGCCAAGCGGTTCCTCGTCATCGACCTCAAACGGCAGAGCCCGTTGGCGATGATGCTGTTTCCGGTAGTGGTGCTGCCGCTTCATCTGGTGCTGTTGCGATGGTCGTGGATTCAGCCGGGGCTGCACGACGGGTACATCAGCGCGCTGCGTGCCTACAGCCCGTCGGCGATGGAGGCCCTGGGCCGCGCCGCCGATCCACAGATGAACATCGAGATGCTGCCCAGTCCGACGCGGCTCGGGCCGCCTTCGCTCACCGTCGTGTTCTCCCGCCCGGGCGCAGACGACCGTGGCTGACAACACAGACCTGGCCACGATCATGGAGCCAAGCGCGCGGGTGCGGACACTGCGGCGGGCTCTCGATGCGGTGAGCGACCGGCTCCGTCCCCTTGCCGACCTCTCTCGGCCCCATGTTGACGGTGTCGAGCACTTACCCGTCGACCCGCGGTTCTTGTTGGCGGGCAACCACACTCAGTTCGGCTCCGAGGTCTTCTTGATCTCCGATACGGTGCGACGCGCGATCGGGACCCGGGTGCGGCCACTGGCCGACCGGAATTTCGGGCGCATGCGTGGGTTGCCCGGTGACCTGATGGCGGCGTACGGCGCAGTGGTCGGCGCGCCGGAGACCGCGCGCGAACTCATGCGCAACGACGAGACCATCCTGGTGTTCCCGGGGGGCGGCCGCGAGATCGCCAAGTTCAAAGGCGAGGAGTACCGGCTGCGCTGGCAGGGGCGCACGGGATTCGCGCGGCTGTCGGTGGAGAACGGCTACCCGATCGTGCCTGCCGGTCTCGTCGGCGGCGACGAAGTCTATCGCAGCTTGACCACCCGCGACAGCGCCTACGGACGGTTCAGTGAGGCGTTGGGCCGTAGGTTGAACGGGCGCCCGGACATGGCGATGCCATTGTTGCGGGGAATCGGGCCAACCCTGATTCCTCGACCGCAGCGCATGTACCTTCGGTTCGGCCCACCGATCGATACCAGCAGACCGCTGGGTGTCACAGAGCAGGAGTGGGTGGACATCGTCAAGGACCAAACGCAACGGGCGCTGGAGAAGATCCTGGGTGACCTGCGGCGGCTGCGCGCCACCGATCCGTATCGCGGCCTCAATCCGCTGGCGTGGCGGCGGGCGACAACACCGTAAGCGCCCTGCGCGAAGGGCCTTGCGCCGCTATGGATTCGGCGGGGCCGGCCCGGCGCTGGGCAAGTCCCGCCGATCGTGGCAGCATCGCCTAGATGACCAGTAGCTCCGCCGCGCAGCAGCTGCGCGACCTCGCGCTGCTGCGTCGCGTCCGCGACCGGATCGACCGGGACTACGCGCAGCCGCTGGACGTCGAGGCGCTCGCCCGCGGTGTGCACCTGTCGGCCGGGCACCTCAGCCGCGAATTCCGTCGCGCCTACGGCGAATCGCCCTACTCGTACCTGATGACGCGGCGCATCGAGCGTGCGATGGCGCTGTTGCGCCGCGGCGACCTCAGCGTCACCGAGGTTTGCTTCGCGGTCGGCTGCGCATCGCTGGGCACGTTCAGCACTCGGTTCACCGAATTGGTCGGCATGCCGCCCAGCGCGTATCGGCGCCAGGCGGCCGACGCGACCACGGGGATAGCACCGTGCGTCTCAAAGCAGGTGACCAGACCGATCAGGAATCGAGAAGCGCCGGTCACCGGGCCGCCCCTAGCCTGACGCCAAGGACATCACGATTCATTCGAGCTTTCTCCCGCATGACGACCCGGAAGCCTCCCTGGCCTTCTATCGGGACACCCTCGGCTTCGAGGTCCGCCTCGACGTCGGG
>JAXDMH010000796.1:0-4241 GCA_034666225.1 Myxococcales bacterium | reverse complement strand
GCAGGCGTGTTCGCGGAAAGCTTTCCTGACTTCGGATCGACGCGGAATTCGAACACCTGATCGGTTCCCAGGTGCGGCGCGAACGCAAAGTGGCCGCTCTTGTCGGTGATGATCGAGTGGGCGTTGCGCGCGGTGGGGACCACCTGCAGCGGGTCACCGACCTTGCCGTCCTTGCCGATGGGGCTGACCGCGACCAGATTGCCGGTGTAAGAGGCGCCGAACAGAAAACGCCCTCCCTTGTCCACGGAGATGTACGGGAAGCTTTCCGCCAGCGGGCCGGTGGCCACCTTCTTCAAGGCGCCGGTCTTGTGATCGATGGCGAAGGTGACAGCGGTGTACGGTTTCGATCGCACCGCCGCGAACAGAAAACGTTTGTCGGGGCTGACGGCCATCGGCATCACCGGCTTGCCGCCGGCTTCTACTTTTTCGCCGGGTTTCAAGGTGCCGTCGGCTTGCATCGTGTACATCCCGATGTTGCCGTCCTCGGCGTTTGACACGTAAACGAAAGTGGCCGCCTGGACAGTGGCGCCGGTCAGTGACATCGCAGCGGTCAAGAAGATACCTCGGCTCAGGTTCATGTTTTCCTCCGGGCGTTGGGCGGCCGCCAGGATGCCACAAATCAGCCGAGAACGTTTCCGAAGTACAATCGCAGACGTATGCGCGGCAGGCGGTTGGGCCAATCGCGCATACGCTCAGACTGATCGCCGCGCGCGCTTTCGCACTCCTTCAAAGATTCTTGGGTGCGGTGCCACGACCCTCCTTGCGGTCGCGCTCGTGATCCTCGGCGGCGGCCCGGCGTTTCTCTTCCAGGTTCTCCGCCGATTCTTCCGGGGTCATCTGAACCGGTTCAACGCCGTCATCGTCAGACAGGTCCGCCTCAGGCGGTCGGCCCGGTCCTCGGCCCGCCGCCCGGTCGGCCGCTGCTTCGGCCTGGCCGTTGGATTCGTCGGTGACTTCCTGTCCGTGCCACGAGGTTGCTCTTGAGTTGGTCTTCACTGTCCCTCTCTTTCATCGATGTTTGTCCGTGGCGCTATTGAGAAGGTGGTCACGATCAGGGATAAAGGGTAGATGGTAGGCGGTAGATGGTAGGCGGCGTCCTACGATCCCGTCGGCCACACTCGGGCAGAGGCGGCGGGCCGACGCGATAGATAGACGGCCAGACCGCCCAAGAAGATCAGCGCCGCCGCCAGTTGCCCGACGGGGAACAGACGGCCGGGCATGGTCACATAGACCCGTCCCACCGCCAGCGCGGCTGCCAGCGAGGCGCCGATGGCGATCGCCGCCGCCGCGTGGTGCAACCCGCGCAGGCGATCGGGCGCCGCCGTCGTCAGGCGCTGCCACAAGAGCTGCTCCAGTCGCCAGTACGTCACCACCACGGGGATGATCTCCAGGGTCAAGAAGGCCGAGGTCAGAAGGCCGCCCACCATGGGGGCGGCGATCCGCTTCATGACGTCCGCGCCCGAGGTGTCGGCCCACAGCAGGGGCACGAGGCCAATCAACATCGTGGAGACGGTCATCAGCTTTGGCCGCACCCGCTGCACCGTTCCTTCCATGTGCGCGGCGATGATGTCCTTCAGGTTGTTGATGCGCCCCTCGGCCTGGCGCCGATGAAAGGCGTTGTTGATGTAGACGATCATGACGATGCCGGTCTGCGCCGCCAGGCCGCACAGCGCGATGATGCCGACCCAGACCGCCGTCGAGATCCGATAGTCCAGCAGCCACATCAGCCAGACGCTGCCCACCAGCGCGAACGGGATCGACAGCAGGATGATCAACACCTCGATCACGTTGCGAAACTGGAAGAACAGCAGCGCGATGATGAGCAGCACCGTCAGCGGCACGACCAGCTTCATGCGCGCCACCATCTGTTGCAGCTGCTCGTACTGTCCGGTCCATTTCAGGTACGTGCCGGGTGGCAGCTTCAGCGTGCCGGCGCCCAGCGCCGCCGCCACCGCCGCCTTGGCTTCGTCGACATAGCCGCCGATGTCGCGCTGTCCTTGATCGATGTCCACGTACACATAGCCCACCAGCAGGCCGGCCTCGTCGCGCACCATGGGCGGGCCGCCGGCGATGCGGACGTCGGCCAATTCGCCCAGGGGGACGAACGCCTGCTCGGGCGCGGCCGGCATGCCGCCGCCAGCGCCGACGCTGCCGGCGCCGGGTGTGGCGCTGGCGCCGCCGCCGGCGATGGGCACCAGGACCCGGCGCAAGGCCTCAAGGTCGCCGCGCAGGTCGCGCGGGTAGCGGACATTGATCGAGAAGCGATTGCGCCCTTCGATGGTGGTGCCGATGGGCGTGCCGCCGATGGCGCTTTCGATGACGCGTTCCACGTCGCCCAGGCGCAGGCCGTAACGGCCCAGCTTTTCGGGACGCGGGATGATGTCGACGTAAAGGCCGCCCAGGTTTCGTTCGTAAAGGACGCTGCGCGTGCCGCTGATCGGCGCGATGACGTGTTCCAGGCTGGTGCCGATCTTTTCCACCTGCTCGAGGTCGGTGCCGAAGATCTTGATGCCGATCGGTGTGCGCACGCCGGTGGTCAGCATGTCGACGCGCGTCTTGATGGGCATGGTCCAGGCGTTGGTCCATCCCGGGAACTGCATCTTCTTGTTCATCTCGGCGGTCAGCTCGTCCCAGGTGATGCGCTGGTTCTCTGGCCAGACGAGACGCAGGGCCGCCTTCATCCATGCGGGCGCCCACGCGGATGACGAATACCAGCGTCGGTGAAACGTGCGCCGCCATTTGTCGGCGGGGCGCAGGTGCACCGTGGTCTCCACCATGGTGATGGGCGCCGGATCGGTGGCGGTGTCGGAGCGGCCCACCTTGCCGAACACCGACTCCACCTCGGGGAAGGTGTGCAGGATGCGGTCCTGGTTCTGCAGCTGGCGCTTGGCCTCTTCGATGGAGATGTTGGGGAAGGTGATGGGCATGTACAGCAGGTCGCCCTCGTTCAGGGGTGGCATGAATTCGTGGCCCAGCTTCATCGCCAGAGGCACCGCAGAGGCCAGCGCGAACAGGCCGATGGCGATCGTCGACTTGGGCCGGCGCAGGGCGATGTAGACGAACGGTTCGTAGATGCGAATGAGAAAGCGCGAGACCGGATGGCGACTCTCGGGCCTGATCTTGCCGCGAATGAGCAGATCGCGCAGCGCCGGCGCGAAGGTGATCGACAGCAGCGCCGAGATCAGCATGACGAACGTCTTGGTGTAGGCCAGCGGCTTGAACAGGCGCCCGGCCTGGCCGGTCAGCGTGAACACCGGCAGGAAGGCGACGGCGATGATCAGCAGCGAATAGAAGATGGCCGGCGTCACCTCCTTGGCTGCTTCCGCCAGCAGCTTGTGTCGGTCGGCGCCGGGGCCGGCGTGTTCCAGCTTCTTGTGCGCCGCCTCGATCATGACGATCTCGGCGTCCACCGTGGCGCCGATGGCGATGGCGATCCCGCCCAGGCTCATGATCGTCGACGGGATGTCCAGCAGCACCATGGGGATGAAGGACAGCGCCACGCTGATGGGCAGCGACAGGATGGGCAGCAGCGAGCTGCGCAGGTGCAGCAGGAACAGGATGATCACCAGGCTGACGGTGATCCCCTCTTCGAGCAGGGCGTGTTTCAGCGTGTCGATCGACCGGTTGATCAGCCCCGAGCGATCGTAGGCGATGGACAGCTCGACGCCCTCAGGGAAGCTGGGCCGCAGATCGGCCAGCTTCTTTTTGACCCGCTCGATGACGTCCAGCGCGTTTTCGCCATAGCGCATGACCACGATGCCGCCCACCGCCTCGCCCTCGCCGTTCCATTCCAGCAGGCCGCGCCGGATGTCGGGGCCGAAGCGAACGCTGCCCAGGTCCTTGACCAGGATGGGTGTGCCGGCCGGCCCGCCCGCGCGCACGGTCACGTTTTCAATGTCCGCCAGGCTGGTGATGTAGCCGCGCCCGCGCACGTAATACTCGCGCCCCGACATCTCCAGAATGCGGCCGCCCACGTCGTTGTTGGACTGGCGGATGGCTTCGATCACCTCGGTCAAGGACACGCCGTAGGCGCGCAACCGGTTGGGATCGACGGTCACCTGATACTGCTTCTGGAAGCCGCCCACGCTGGCCACCTCGGCGACGCCGGGGACGCTGCCCAGGGCATAGCGCAGCGTGAAGTCCTGGAAGGTGCGCAGATCGTCCAGGCCGTGCTTGCCGGTCTTGTCGGTCAGCGCGTACTGGAAGACCCAGCCGATCCCGGTGGCGTCCGGCCCCAGGTT
>JAXDMH010000795.1:0-5675 GCA_034666225.1 Myxococcales bacterium | reverse complement strand
CGTGAACCTGGACCCCGCTGTCGCGCAGAAATTCGCCCAGGGCCGGCATCGGCGAGAACAGCGCGACCGCGTGTTGCGATCGACCCTCCAGGCAGGCGCCGGCCAGATCGGCGACCACGCGCTCGGCGCCGCCGATCTCGCCGGCGGCCACCACGTGCAGCACCCGCACGGTCATGACGCCACCGCCGCCTGCGCGTCCGCCGCCGTGTCCAGCCGCCGGTAGGCCCGGCGCAGCCGCACCCAGAACACCAGGGCCACCATCGCCGACACCATCGAGGTCGACAGGGCGATCCCCTCCAGACCCCAGATGCGCCGAAAGATGACGTTGAACCCAACATTGAGGAGGCAATTCAGAAGTCCCATCCCGAACATGATCCGGCTGTTGCCCAGCGAGGTGTGGGCCCGCACCAGCATCAGCAGCGCCCCGAACGGCACCACGCCCAGCAGATGAAACGGCAGCAGGTGGGCCATGCGCTCGACGCCCGCGACATCCATGGCGCCGTGAAGATACAGAAGGCGCAACAGCGGGCGGCGCACCACGAACAGGATCACGCAGGACACGGCCAGCGCGCCCATCACCGCCAGCACCGTGGCGCGGGCCGTGGCCCGGTGGCGTTGATATCGCCGCTCGGCAAAATCTCCCGACAGGCGCGCCAGCAGCACCGGCAGCAGCGCCGCCCCCACCAGCGAGTTGGGCACGCCGCTGGCGTCCTGGCTGAGGCGCAACAATGTTCCGCCGCCGATCACGCCGGTGGCGGCCGCCATCGCCTGATCCACCAGCGGGTTGACGCGGACGATGGCGCCGCCCGCCAGCTCGGCGATCACCCGGCGGGCAAAGCGACGGACCGGCTCGGGGCGGTGCAAGGTCAGCGACAACTTGATCTGCGCCAGGCCGAAGGCCACCGGCGCCAGCACGGCCAGCGCCGCCAGATCGCCGACGACCAGCGCCGGTGCCACCGCCAGCACGCCCCAGCTGTGGCGCGTGAGGGCCAGGATGCCCAGCGCCGTGGCCATGCCGACGGCGCTGGCCATGGGCGGCACGCGGAACCAACCCCTGGCCTGCAACGCTGCTTCAAAGAACGTCCGCCAGGTGGTGGCCAGCAGCTGCAACGAAAACGGCACCACCAGCGCCGTGGCCAGCGCCGCGTCGTCAGCCCCGCGATAACGCGCGCGCAGCCACACCCAGACGCCGGCCCCCGCCAGCGCCGCCAGCGCGCCGCCGATCAGCGACGCGTACGCCGCCAGCGAACCGAGGACCCTGGGCAGCGCGGACGGATTACGCGTGCGCACCTCGACCAGGATCGGAATCAGCGCCGAATCACGGAACAGCCCGAAGGCCAGCGAACCGATCAGCGCGAACGACGCCCACACCAGATTGAAGCGATCGGTCTGCCCCGAATGACCGAACCAGGCCGCAAGAATCAGCGGCAGCAGCGCCTCGCCGCCGCGAAAGACGATCTGAAACGGCAACAACGACAGCGACGTCCGCGCCAGCGACCGGGACGGCGGCGACGGCGGGGACGGCACGGCGACCACTGCCGACGGTCGCGGCGGTTCCGCCGGCGGTTCTGTTGCGATGGCAGGTGCCGGTGCCGGCGCTGGCGCTCTTGCTAGCTCGGCGTTCATGCGGCCAGCGGGGGTTGCAGGCGGCGCGCCGGGCGACGCGGGCGGCGGGCGGCGGCCAGGATCTCGGCCTCGATGCGGGCGGCGTGGGTGCGCGCGCTGAAATCGCGCACCGCCCGTTGCGCGGCCGCCCGCCCCTGCCGCGCCCGCAGCGCCGGATCGCGGAAATAGCGGACAAAAGCCATGGCCATGGCGGTGACGTCGGCAGGTTTTCCCGGCAGCAACGTGCCTTCGCCCGGTCCCAGCATCTCGGCGATGCCGCCCACGTCAAAGGCGATCACCGGCTTGCCCATCGCCATCGATTCCAGGACGGCGCGCGGCAGCGGATCGGGATAGACGCTGGGGACCACAGACACGTCCCAGTCACTGATGTAAGGCCGCACGTCCGGACGAAAGCCCACGAAAGAAACATACGATGCGATGCCCAGCGTGTCCGCCAGCCGGCGGCATTCCTCGACGTGGTCGGGGCGAAAGTCCTGTGGCGTGTCGCCCACGATCGCGAAATGGCAGCGGCGCCGTTCGTCGGGCGTCAGCCGGCCCAGCGCCACGCAGGCAGCCTGCACCATCTGGACGTAACCCTTGCGCGGCAGCACGCGCCCGTGGCTGCCGAAGATGACCGCGTCATCGGACAGACCCAGCTCGGCACGCAGGTGGCGCTGGGATCTTCCGGGCGCGAAGGCATCGGTATCGACGCCATTGTTTATGACCGTCACCTTCAACCCGCATTCGGACACCAGCGCCGCCGCCGCGGACGACACGCAGACGATGCGCGCCACCGCGCGCTGCCCCGCCAGCCAGGCGTGCAGCCCGGTCAGCGCCGGTGGCAGCGACGTATAGCGAACGTGCCAGATCGCCGGCACGCCGGTCATCCGCGCCACCAGCCCGCCCACGAAATCAGCCGTCGTGCCGTTGCAATAGATGACCGAATACCCGCCGCGCCGGACCCGCCGCGCCAGACGGGCCACGGCGACCGCCATGCGCCCGGCGTTTCCCAGGGCGCGCAACGCCCGCAGCGGTGCGGGTGCGGCGAAATCTGCCCGCGACATGGCGCGGGTCCACGGCTCGACGATGTTCTCGACCCAGGCCGGTTCGAAGACGATCTCGTCGGCGGCGTGGGTCCGCTCCAGCAACTCGCTGATCTCGCCGCGACGGGGCAGCAGCACGGTGCGATGGATGACCGCGGGATCCAGGTGGGCCAGCACCGTGTGCAGGCTGCGGCCGGGGCCACCGTTGCGCGCCGTATCGTTCAAGAACAGCACGCGGAAGTCAGGCGAGGACAATTTCGTGGGCGTCATGGTCAAGAGGACTTTGCAATTCCCTTGCTCACCGGCATTCCGTGACGGGCGTCCCAGATCGGGCGGCCGAGCGTGCGGATTTCCCCTGTTGTTGACAGGCGACCGTTCATTTTTCGACGCGGTTCAGGGCCTTTCATCGGTGAAACGCTGATGCCAGCGGCCGACAGCCCGGTTGGCCCGCGTCTTGCGATTGCGAAAGTTCGAAGTTCGAACGCGCCGGATCGCAAGCAAGGAGAAACGCACCATGGTCAGCCAAGAGACTAACGACGCAAAAGAAGACGACCAAAAAGAAGACGAAGACGAAGTCCGCATCGATCTTCACGTGCATTCCAGCGCGTCTGACAAACCGTACAGCTGGTTTCTGCGCAGCGCGCAGTCGGCGGAGTGCTACACCACCCCGCGGCAGGTCTACGACATCGCGCAAAGCCGGGGCATGAACCTGGTCACGCTGTGCGATCACGACAGCATCACCGGCGCGCTGGAGCTGTGCGCGCTGGCGCCCAACACGTTCATCAGCGAGGAGATCTCTGCGCGCTTTCCCGAGGACGGCTGCGTGGTGCACGCCATCGCCCTGCACATCACCGAAGCGCAGCACGCCGAGATCCAGCGCCTGCGCAGCAACATCTATCAGCTGATGCAGTACCTGGACGGCGCCGGCATTGCGGTGTTCCTGTGCCACGCCCTGTCGCAGGTGAATCGTCGCCTGACGCCGTCACACATCCGGCGCTGCTTGCTGATGTTTCGCAATCTGGAGCTGCGCAACGGCACGCGCGACCGCGCCCACGAAGACGCGCTGACGAAGATCACCGGCGGCCTCGACCCCGCCAAGCTGGCCCGCTGGGCGGAACAGCATCCCGGCGTCCCGTTTTTGAACCAGGAGGCGCGCTATGCCTTCGTCGGCGGCAGCGACGACCACGCCGGCCTGTCGATCGCCCGCGCCTTCACCACATTCCGCGGGCAGCGCTCGGGCGCCGGGGTGACGCGGGCGTTGCGCGAACGAACAGTGACGCCCGACGGAGCGCCCGCCACGTCGGATGTTCTGTCGCACAACATCTATGGCGTGGTGGCGGCGCACCTGGCGCACGCCCATGACGATGACGGCGACGGCGACGGTGATGTGGATGGAAACGCCGGTGCGCCGTCGATGCAGAAGACCGTCGAGCAGCTGGCCACCATGGTCATGGAGAGCGGCGTCTCCCTGGACCTGGGCGAGCTGCGCCGCACCGGGCACACCGACGCCACGCAAACGAAGATGGCCGACGTGCTGGAGACGGTTCTCCTGCGCAGCGGCCGCCAGGCGGTGGGCAAGGTGGCGGGCGCGCTGGGCGCCGTGCGACCGGCCGAGGCGATCGACGCCCTGCCCGACCTTGTGCGCAGTTTATTGCTGGCCGTCCCGGCGCTGGCCGGCGGTCGCTACCACGCGCACGACCGGCGCACGGCGCGCGCCTTCGCCGCCGATCTGGGATGCGGCATCGACGGCGGCCGCCCGCTGCGCGTCGCCGTGATCAGCGACAGCCTGGACGAGGTCAACGGCGTCGCCCTGGGCCTGCGCCGCCTGGCCGACCGCGCGCGCCGCGCCGGCCGCGACCTGCGCCTCATCGGCGTGGGCGACGGCGATCGCCTGACCGTCGACGGCGACGGCATCGTCCGCATCCCGGCGCTGGCGCGGTTTCCGCTGCCCCTGTACCCGCAGCAGCCGCTGGACGTGCCGCATTTGCCGTCGCTGCTGACGTATCTGGTGAACGAGGAGATCGATCTTGTGCAGTGCTCGACGCCAGGGCCGGTCGGGCTGGCCGGCCTCATCGCCGGGCGGCTGGCGGGCGTTCCCGTCATCGGCCAGTTTCACACCGATATCCCTGAGTACGCGACGCGCCTGACCGGCGATCCGGTGGTGGGGGCCATCGCCGCCCGTTACGTCGGCTGGTTTTACAACGCCCTGGACGAGGTGCTGGTGCCGTCGCACGCCGTGGCCGACCGCCTGCGCGAGCTGCAGGTGTCGCCCGACAAGGTGCGCTTCGTGCCGCGCGGGATCGATCTGGAGCTGTTTTCACCGGCGCGGCGCGATCCGCACGCCTTCCAGGCCTTCGGCCTCAACGGCGAACCCAAGGTGCTGTACGTGGGGCGCCTCTCGCGCGAAAAGGGGCTGGACGCGCTGGTCGACGGGTTTCGCCGGCAGGTGCGCGATCAAGTCCCCAGCGCCAAGCTGCTGTTCATCGGCGCCGGCCCGCACGCCGCGCAGCTGGCCCGCCAGTCGGCGCCCGATCTCGACGGGCGCCTGATTTTTACGGGCGAGATGACCGGCGAGCGCCTGGCCTCGCTGGTCGCCTCCAGCGATCTGTTCGTGTACCCCAGCGAGACCGAGACC
Source organism: Myxococcales bacterium (assembly GCA_034666225.1). Lineage (GTDB taxonomy): Bacteria > Myxococcota_A > Polyangia > Fen-1088 > Fen-1088 > DATKEU01. The sequence continues at coordinate 392 of JAXDMH010000795.1, read as the reverse complement.
TTCGGCAACGCCGTCGTCGAAGCCCAGGCTGCCGGCCTGCCGGTGATCGTGGCCAGCCGGGGCGCCGCCCGCGAGAACATGGTGGAAGGCGTCACCGGCTTGGTGGTCGACGCCCAGAAGCCCGACCAGATCGGCGGCGCCATCCGCCACCTGCTGCACCAGCCCGAGCTGCGCCGGCGCATGGGACGGGAGGCGGCGCAATTCGCCAAGCGATACGACATGGGCGTCGCGGCGCGGGCCACGTTCGACCTTTACGCGGAGATCTTGCGCGGCATGCGCGGGGCGGACGGTGCGCGCGGCGCGGGCGGTGTGGAGACGGCGAAAGCCGCCGCGTGAAGGAGGATCGCCATGCGCGTCGTCGACATCAGCAGTTTTTTTTCCGACACCTGCGG
>JAXDMH010000794.1:0-6435 GCA_034666225.1 Myxococcales bacterium | reverse complement strand
CGACAATGACAAGGTGGAAGGACCTGCTCCGATCAGCGCGCGCCTCGGCGAGATCACCGGTCTACTGAATCGCTTTGCCCCCATGGCGGGCTCGGCGATCGATGCCCTTCTTCAACAACACGGAGTGGCGTCCGCCAACCTGTCGTTGTCGTCGCTTGTGTCCACTTACGCGGACGCTGGTGTGTCGCTTCCTTTTCGAATCGCACGGTACGACGGCACCGACGTGGTGGTGCCGATGGGACAAGTTGAACTGACGACCAGTGTTGTCACTCTTGCCAAGCGATTGGTCACAGACTGGGGATTGGTCAGTGTCGAACAGCTGGTTGAACGGCTGCATTCCCGCGGCAGCGCGATTGAGGGATCCCTGATCGTGCGGCGGATCTTGTCCTGCCTGCCGCGGCTTCGCTGGCTGGACGACGAGCGCGCTTGGTTTTCGTTTCAAGGTGAGAAGAGCCACCTGGGACTGGACGTCCGCAAGGTCTTTGCGATCGCCAAGCGCGTCTCGCTTTGCGAGCTGCGTCTCGCGCTTTTGAAAGGCAGACCGCAGGTTGCGCAGGCCCCTCTGCGAACGCTGGAGGGTTACTTGTCGAAGGTGTCAAACTGTGAAGTGGATGGTGATTGGGTTAGGCCTCGTGGGCCGGCGGCAGCGCCATTCTTGTCGGTGCCCGAACGACTGGTGGTCGGTGTCTTGGAACAATTCGGTGGCGAGATGCCTCTCGGACTTCTGAAAGAGCAGGTTTCACTGCTGCCTGTCGCCGAGACCGCGCTCGCTCGCATTGTCAAGGTGTCGCCTCTTTTCATGCGAACCGATGGAGACCGTGTTCGTCTTGTCGGCCTAGCCGGTCAAGCATTCCAGCCGCGCAGCAGGTACAACGCAGACAGGCCAATGAGGCCCCCGACTGGCATCGTGCCAAGCGGCTCGTAGCCACCGGATCGAAGCGCCCACCTAACAGGAGAGGCGGCGGGCTGCCTCAGGGACCGGCGGCGACGTCGCGAGCGTCACGGCCGGCGCCGGTGTCGCGGGCGGCGCCGGCATCGCGGGCATCCGCAGCGTCGCTGCTGGCCAGGTCCTGGGGAACGTCAGAGGCGTCGGCGTCGGACGCGTCGGACGCATCGGACGCTTCAGGGCTGCCGCCGTCGCTGGTGCCGTCGGTACCGCCGTCAATACCGTCGGTGGCGCCGTCGCCCACGCCCAGGTCGACGCCCGCCTCCCGGGGATCGGGAATGTCCTTGAACCCAAAGACCATCTTCTGGCTTCGGTTGGCCACGGGTTCGACCCCCCAGGGCTTGAGGTCGAAGCGATCAAGATATTGCACCGGCGACAGCAACCGGACGCCGGCGGCGTCCAGATACTTTGCCAGGCCGCTGTCCTTGAACGGGCCGTTGTCATAGCCGGCGTCAAACTTCTGGAAGAAATCGCCCAGGTGGGTGGGGATGTCCGCCGCCGGCCGCAAGACCGGCACCACGTATCGCGCCACACCTTCGCCGCCGCCGCCGATCCAGACATCGACGCTGGTCAACCCCGCCGCCGTCATCGCCTTGGCCAGGCTCTGCAGCGGGCTGCCGTAGTTGGTGCCATTGACGATGGTGTCCAGCTGCAGATCCTGCGTCGACCCGGAGTTCGTCCAGAAGATGCTTTGCACCTTGTCCGGCGTTTCAACCTTGAACAGGTAGCCGCGGTTGCCGCCGCCGTTGGGAAAATCCTCGGCCACGCCACCGCGCAGGTTCCCCTCGGCGTCGGGCATGGGCGGCTCCTTCAACTCGACGGCGTCGTGTTGCTCGGGGTTCTGCTCGTGCGTCCCGCTGTGATTCCACAACACGACCTGCACGGTCACGTTGTCGCTCAACCGGAATCCCTCGCCGCCAAAGACGGGGATGCACTGGGTTTTGGGAACGCCCAGGGCCTGCGCCTGATAGCAGGTCGTCTGCGCCCCGATGATCGTGGCGCCGGTGACCTTGGCCCAGTATGGCGTGTCGAAACTGTGGTCAAAGTGACTGTGGCCGGTGAAAAGATATTTCACGGGGTGCCTGCTGGCCAGCACGCCGTGCATCTTGTCGACCAGCGCCTTGTCGATCGGGAATCCTTTCGTCGTCAATCCCAGCTGCCCGCCGCCGCCGGAGAAATACTCCGCCGGTATGCGCGTGACGTAGCCATCGATCACGATGTTCAGGCCGCCCACCTCCAGGCCCCAGTTGGAGATGCCGAACCAGGTCATCTTCAGCTGGTCGTCATCGGCGCAGCCCAGAGCGGCCGTCATCAGGACCAGGCCAGCCAGAGACTGGAACAGCCGCGTTCTCGTGGAAAGTGCTCGCGACGTGCGATGTCGGTTTGTCATCACCGTTCCCTTTTCTTTCGCCGGAGGCCTGTCAATGCACGCAACGGACGTACCTGAGATCCGTCGCGGCGACGATGCCGTTTGATGCTGTATCCCCGTTGTCGAATCTCACCATCCAGACGGCGCTGGTGCTGCCGCTGACCGACGACGAGGTCCAGTAGCCGCCGATGGGCGTGGCCGGGAACGCCACCGGATCAATGGCCGGCCCCGGACCGGGATAGACCTTCCCGTAGTCGACGATTGTCTGCAGCTCTTTCAGGCTGGGCAGGCGAAAACCGGCGCCCAGGGCGTCACAAGAGGCCTTGGCCGCGGACCAGGTCACGGCGGTCATCGGCACGGTCTGTTGCCAGACAAGCCCGGTGCTGGCGTCGGTCACCATCCCGGCGTCCGCCTTGAACCGCGCCCCCTCCGCATAACAGCCAGCCGCCATGTTCATGGCGGTGCGCACGCACCGGGCCAGATTGGAGACGCTGGCGTCGACAAAGCTGGTGGCGCCCTGGGCGAAGCTGACGTACCACGCGTTGGTGGGATGAGCGGCCAGTGGCGTCGACGTCCAGTACAGATTTGACGACGTGCCGGAAAATGTCGCCGAGTCGACGGAAGGCGACGTCGCCGTGAAATCGACGATCGACACCAGTTCAATGACGGTGGGCAGCCGCCAATCGGCATAACCGCCCAGCTTGCTGCCCTTGCAGGCGGCGCCCGCGGCGGCCTGGGTGAACGTCGACCCGCTGGCCGAGCGCTGCCACATCAGACCGGTCATTCGATCGAACACTGTCCCGGTGATGCCCGTGTCATACAGGGCCGGGTTGGGCAGACCGGAAGACGCCGGGTTCGGCATCAGGCAGGTGGTCCCAAACAGGCTGACCTCCGCAACTTCGGCGACGGCATCGACGACGTCGGCAGCGGCCTCGGCCGCCACATCCCGCGGGGCAGGCGCAGCATCGACGTCGCTGCTCCCGGGCGGGGAGCTGCTGCAAGCTGCAGCGCCCGTCATCATCGTGAATGCGCCGGCCAGCAGGGCCATACGACCACCATTCCAGCGTTTCATTGGATGCGCCTCCGTCGGGCTGGTGTGCTTGCGCAGCACAGTCAACCGAAAGACAAATACACAACGAACCTCGCACGTCGCCACCGTGCCGCTGAGCCAACCAATGCGCAGCGCACTTACTCTCAAACCGTGGCGGGAAATTTCCCCGCTCTGACAGTCGCGTGCGGAATAACCGATTTACTGGCGGGTTGTCAACCCTCGCGAGGGGTCCGGTAGAACATTTATTCCGGTTCCTGTACTGATGACAAAGGCCGCTGGCGGCCGTGGATGTCTTCACCCTTGGCAAAGCAATTTTCCCTCACGACGGCGTTGATCGCGGGTGTGGTGATTGGCCCGATGGCCCGGGCTGGGACGATCTCTGATCAGTTCAGCGCTGGCGCGGCGCCGACCAACGAGGCGGCCCCGCGGACCACGTTCGTCTCTGATCGGCTGATCGGAACCAACGAACTGTCGGAGAAAGTCGGAATCACCTATGACGGAACGCTGATGCACGATTCGGGGGCACCGGCTGTCGGCTCGGGGTTTCCCGATCGCGGCGGGACGGTCATCCGATTCGGCCTGGGCGCCGACTGGCAGGTCTCGTCGCACTGGGCCCTTCTGGGGCGAGCGGTTGCTTCGCTGCCCAGCACGTCGCTGACGGCGGCCACCATTCCGTTCGAAACGGCGGCCGGAATGGCCACGACGGTCGATGCAGAGGTGCGGGTGCATTCGTGGTCCTGGGGCGGCGAGCTGGGCGTCGAATACGATTCGCTGGAGCTGATGAAGCTGCAGCTCATCGCCACCGTGACCGCCGGCGCGACGGATTACGACAGCACCCAGCGCCTGCGACGATTGCGGCAGGTCAACGGCAACGTGGTGACGCTGGCAGAGTTGCAACAGCGCTGCCGGCAACGCGGCTGCTCGGCGCAGATTCGCAGCCTGCTGCGCCGCGATCAATTCAACGTGGTGCAAGGGTATGGCGCCGCCGACCTCACGCTGGTCGGCCGCTGGCTGGACGCTGGGGTGGCCGGCACCGTGTACGCGTATTCGCAGGATCCGGGCGATCTGGGATTCTTCGGCGTGGCGGCGTTTGGACGGGGCGCCGTGATCGGTGACGCCACCACCTTCGCACCGCTGCGCTGGTCCGCCCGCGGCCACGCCCTGGCCCGGGCCGGTCGATGGCGCGTGGGCCTGACCGGCGAGCTGGACGGTTATGCCGCCGGCATGGGCAACAGCACGGTGGCGACCTTGAAGCCGTCTTTTGATCTGACGCGCGCGCTGCGGCTGTGGGTCGTGGCGGCGGTGCAGCACGACTGGGACGATCAGGGCTATTCCGGGACCACGGCCTGGGGCGCCGTCGGGTTGCGGCTGTCTTACTAGGCTTCCTCCCCCTTTCCACTTTCGCCCGAAGGTTCCGGCTCCCACAAACGACGAAAGGATGAACGCCCTTCTGTGCGGGGCGGCGCCTGAACAACCGGAAGGAGACTGCCATGAACATTCGCGCGGCGATCGTCGCTCTTGCCTGTCTGCCCCTTGGCGTCGCGACGGCGCGCGCCGCGGCAGACCCCGCGGTTTCTCCGACGGTTCCTGGCGCGGTTCAGCGCGCCGACCTTCAGCAAGACCGGCAACAAGACAGGAAGGACCTGAAGCAGGACAACCAGGACCGAAAGAACGACCGCGCCGAGCTGCGGAAGGATCGTTCCGAGCTGCGGACCGACAAGGCAGCGGCAGCGGCCGAGCGAGCCGCCTTGAATAAGGATGAAGCGGCCGGGGACCAGACCGCCGCCGCCGCTGACCGCGGCAAGCTGATCGATGACGTCAAGAAGGTGCGTGTCGACGCCAAGGAGGTCCGCACCGATCGGCGTGAGGTGAAGGCGGATCGCCGGGACATCCGTCAGGACCGGCAAGACCTGCGCGGCGACCGGCGCGAGCTGCGCGCCGAGCGACGGGAAGAACGCGCTGGACGTCGTGCAAACCGCGCCGAGACCCACGGCAAATAGCCAACGCCATGCTGCTGACCGCCGAGCCTTCTTGCGCGATGGCGCCCTGGCTCGGGTGGCGCATTGATTTGACTCGACACCTTCCACACGCCAGCGTCTTGTTGGTGCAATCCAAGGCCCAGCCGCTGCCGCACAGCCAGGTCGTCCCCTCGGACGAACAGCTGGTAGCGGCGTGCGCCGCCGGAGATCGCGGCGCGCTGGGGCGGCTGTTCGATCGCCACCATCAGGATCTGTATCGCTTCCTTTCGCGCATCGCCGGACCGCACGGCCGTGACCTGGACGATCTGGTGCAGACGACCTTCCTGGCGGTCAGCGATGCGGCCAAGCGATTCTCGGGGCGTTCAACGGTGCGCAGCTGGCTGTTCGCCATTGCCGGCAACCTGGCCCGCGATCAAGCGCGCAGCGAAATTCGGCAGCGACGCCTGGCCGAAAACGCGGCGCAGCTCCCCATGTCGATGTCGATGTCGGCGCCGGCGTCGCCGGAGGTCGCCGCCGAACACAAGGAAGCGCTGGCGCACCTGGCGGAAGCCCTGGACCGTCTGCCGCACGATCTGCGGGTGACCTTCGTGATGTGCGAGATCGAGGAGACGCCCGGGAAAGACGCGGCCGCGGCCCTGGGTGTTCCGGAGGGCACGATCTGGCGACGTCTCTTCGATGCGCGGCTGGCCTTGCTGGGCGCTGCCCAGGGCAAGAGAAACCGGCGGAGCCTCGGATGATGTTCGGATGATGACGGGGTTGCGCATGAATCTTGGGAAGGAGGCGCGACATGCCCACGGATGATCTGCTCTGTCCCGTTCACGGGGACGCCGCGCTGGATCCGAATCATCCGTCGGGCGCGCCGGCGTCGTGCCCGGCGTGCGCGCAGCTGGGCGCTAGACTGCTTGAGCTGCAGGTCCTGGCGCGCGCGTTGCCGATTTTTGTCCCGCCAGCGGTGGACAGGGATGTGATCAGGGCGCGCCTTGTCGCTGCGGCGCCGGCCGCTCCTGCGACGACGACGGCACCGCGAACGACGCGAATGACCCGGGTCCGCTGGGGCCTGGGATTGGGTCTATTTGCCGGCGCGGCGGTG
>JAXDMH010000793.1:0-8671 GCA_034666225.1 Myxococcales bacterium | reverse complement strand
ATTGCGAACGATGCTGGCCACGATGGAAAGCCCCAGTCCGGTGCCCTCGCCGCGCTTCTTGGTGGTGAAGAATGGATCAAAAACCGCGTTCATGTGCTCGGCGGCGATGCCGCAGCCGTGATCGACGATATCCAGCCGCACGCCGCCCCGGCGATCCTTGGCTGCGGTGAACAGGACCTCCGTCCCCGGGTCGGAGGCGTCGCACGCGATGAGGAGCAGGTTCACCAGCACCTGCGCCAGCTGATCAGGGTCGGCGGCCAGCGTCGGCAGATCGCCGGACAGCGACACGTCCAGGCGCAGGTGACGCGCCTCCAGCTTCCATTGCAACAGTGCCCGCGCCCGGTCGACGGCCGTGTCCAGCGCCACCGCGCGCCGTTCGATGGGCTGCCGCCGCGAAAAATCCAAGAGCTGGCGGATGGTCGACGAGATCTGGTCGATGTGTTTGATGATGACGCGCAGGTCGTCGGCGCGCGGGCCGCTGTCGACGTGGCGCAGGACCTGCTCGGCGCGGCCGCGAATGACGGCCAGTGGGCTGCCGATCTCGTGGGCGATGCCGGCCGACAGCACGCCCACGGTGATCACCTTCTCGGCGCGCACCAGCTGGTTTTCCAGGCTGCGCAGCTCTGACCGATCCTCGACCAGGGCAAAGGCCCGCACACCCATGCCCTGGTTGCGGACCGGCACGATCCGGACCTGGAACTGGTGCAGCTTGGTGGCCACCGCGCGCAGTTCATGCCGGACCAGGCCGACCTGATTGGCCGGCGCCTCGGCCAGCAGCAGCGGTTCCAGCTCGCGCAGCCATTCGAAACCGTCGCTGGTGAACGCATCCCGCAAAGGCGCGCCGATGGTGATGGGACCCAGACGATCGGTGAGAAAGGTGTTGGCCAGCGTGACGCGACCATCTTGCGAGATGCCCAGAACGCCCAGCGGCGCGTTGTCGACGATGGCCTCGCTGGTAACGCGCGCCGCGGCCAGCGCAAGGGCGTACTGCAGCCGCCCTTCCAGCGCCACCGCCTTGCGCTGCTGGCGCAGAATCACCGCGCCCACGCCGGCCACCGCCACCGCCACCGCCATGGCCGTGACGATGATTCGCAGCAACAGCGACTGCTCGCGCGCCACGATGGCCTGCGACGAGGCCACCCAGGTCACGACCCAGGTTCCGGTCGGGCGGATCACGCGTTCCGAGATGAGGACCGCGGGAACCGCGCCCAGGCCCAGCACCTTGGATTCCGCTGGACTGACGTGGGCCACCGACGACACGGCGCCGTTCAGATATTTCTCCAGCGTCTCCGAATCGGTGGAACGGCAGCCCTGGGGCGTCTCGCATCCCGACCAGACCACCGACGCCGGATCGGTCACGAACAGACGCGCCACCGGCAGGGGCGTCCAGGCCACCGCGCTCAGGAAGATCGCGGCGTCGCTGGCGACGACGAGGGCGCCGCCTTCTGTATCGGGCGTGCCGTACAACAGAAACGACCGCGCGCCGTAACGGACCGGCTGCCCCATCGCCTTGATTTTTTTCCAAGACACCTCGGCGGCCAGGTGTCGCGTGGCCGGCATCAGCGCGTCGACGATCTCCGGCGTCTCTGTCGGATCGACGGCCAGCACTTCCAGGGCTCCGTCCTCGCCGATCAGCACGATGGTGCGGTACTGGGCGACGACGACCGCCAGCGCTTGAAAGGCGCTGGCCCAGACCCGGTGTTCGGTGGCGGCATCGGCGTCCTTGTCGGCGCGCGAGCGTTCGACCAGATCCAGCAGCATGCGCGTGTCCTGATCCAGCGCATCCAGCCGGGCCGACAGCGCGTCGACGGAAGCGTGGACCTGCTGTTTGGTGGTGCCGGTGAACTCGGCCAGCAGCCTCTGTTGTTCCCGCAGGGCTCCGGCCACCGACAGTCCCAGAATTCCGGCCACCGCGGCCAGAATCACGGCAACGCTTGCGAACGTCTTCAAGCGGTCAATAGTAACCGCTTTGCGCCGCCATGCAGACGGTTATGGCGCGGTGTCGACGCGGCGGCCGTGACGGCCGGCGTGACCGACCAGGCCAACGCGATCGTCGGGCCCAGGTAAAAACAGCGGCGAAGTTTTGACGAGCCGGGCAACCGCCGGCAACGACAACGACAGCGTCGCGGCCGCCCGGCGCAAGGCGTCCGCCGCCATCTGACCGCCGCCGTCCGCAAGCAGGCGGACCAGCGTCGCCTCCGCGGGTTCCAGCGCGGCTCGCTCGCCCGTCGAGCGATGACAGAGGCCGCGCTCGTCCAGCTCGGCGTCGGCGATCACGCGCAGATACCGGTCGAGGACGGGGCCCGGGATCTCCTGGGCGGCGGCGCGCCCCTTGTTCAGTGCCTGCCGCATGTCATGGCAATCGATCGGATCGGCGACGGCAAACACCTTGGCGACGGCCTGGCGCAGCCCGCTGCGATCGCCGGTCATTGCGAACCACTGCATGCGATCGTCCAGCCAGCGCAGGCGCGGCAGCGCGACCAGCAACCGTTTGACCATGGGCAGTGTCACCTCCGCCGAACGGAGGACGTGCACGCGGTCGGCGATCATGGTCGTGGTCACCACGCCCCACAACGAACAGAGCCGCACGGCCGTGGCGCCGACCGCGGCCATCAGCCCATGACTCCCCTGCGGAACGGCAATCTCCACGCCCTGACTGCGAATGACCTGAAAAGGAACTGGGCGATCGGCCGACCGGTACAGTTCGGCCAGCGCCGGCACCGTCAGCGCCGGCATCGTCACGCCGTGGCGAACGATGAGCGGCCCAACGTCCGCACTGGGCAGCGGCAGATGGGCGGCCAGCAACGCCGCGATGTCGTCCAGGTTGGCCGCCAGCGACGCCGACCGAGCCGGCTGCTGCGACGGCGACGGTAGCAGCGACGCCGATTCGGCCTCCTCGTGGGCGGCCAGCAGATCGATCAAGCAGCGCGCGCCGAATCCGGGAATGGACAGGTAGTGCTCGACGGTCCAGTGATTCTGGCGACCGATGATCGGCAACAGCCGCTCCAGCGCGTTGCGGGTCCGGTCTTCAATGACGAAAGATCCCAGCGCCAGGCGCGGATGGGGCAGCGCTGTTTGCAGCACCTCGGCGGGCAGGTTGCGCAGCGCCTTGCCCAGTTCCAGCACCACGGCACGTCCCAGTCGTCGCCGGGCGTTGTCGGTGGAGGGCACAGCCAGCCGATTTTCCAGACAACCGGCCAGGAATTTGTCGTCGCACACCGGAACCAGAAGGCGGGGAATCAGCGCGCCGCCGGGGCGCGGGAAATTCTGGTTACGGTTGCGGCCAATCTTGCTGGTCAGTTCGGACCGGGCGAGCCGACCCGGTGCAACGACAAAGCGAGGAATGGGAACAAAGACCGACATGGAAGATTGGCAAAATAGAAGATCGAGAAGATCGGTTTCGGAAATGCAGATCGCATGCCACGCCGTCGACGGGCGGTTCTGTGGGTTTCCGTCGCGCCGTCTTGCAATTCGCGGCGGATCGTTTTGCAGACCGCAACCCAGCAGCGGAGCGACGGCCGCCCAGCGCCGGCGCGGCCCCATGCTAAGCTCGGCGCGTCTTGTCTACGCGGGCCCGACGGTTCTTGAGCATCGCCGCCCTGGCGGCGCTGGCCGTGGTGTCGAGGACCTTGCCCGTGGCGGCCGTCGCCGAACAGGCACCGCGGGACGGACGCTTCTTTTCGGCCCATGACCCGGGCGACGATCAACCGTTCGTCCGCGGCGCCCAGACTGACTTCACCAAACCGGCGTTGCGCGAGCAGCGCCAGCAGCACCCGGCCAAGTCTCCCTTCTCCAAACGCCACGACCACGCCGCCGCGTTTGCCGAGACGGCCCGGGTCTTATCGGCGGCTTTTCCCGCCGCGCGTGGGCGTCGGCAGGCGCCGGATTTTCTCCTTCGCGCCTCGGCGCGCTGCCCGCGCGGCCCTCCCGCTGTCTGAGCGCCGCAATCCAGGTGCGCGCCGCGGGCCGCAGGGACTGAGTTCCCGCGTTGCGCCGGTGGCGTGCCGTCTTTTTCTTTCTGCGTGCAGGAGTGTGAACAGATGTCTGAAAATCCCTCGAAAACCAAAGGCGGACTGGTGACGGCCGTGGCCATTCTGGTCGGGCTGTCCATCTTGATCGCCCTTAACATGAAGTAGCTGATAAGACGACGACTGGCGCTTTCCGACGGTGGCGGTGGCGGCGGTGGCGATGGCGATGACGGCGACGGCGACAGTCCAGGTTCTCCTCTCTCAATCGGGCACGGCCACCTCCGGTTCCGTGCCCGATATTCTTTCCAACCTGACGGTCATCCTGTGCGTGGCCGCCCTGACCACGCTGGTCTTTCGGTGGCTGCGGCAGCCTCTGGTGCTCGGCTATCTGCTGGCGGGCCTGATCATCGGCCCGCATTTGCCAGTGCCGCTGGTCGCCGACGAACGCCTGGCCCACGAACTGTCGGATCTGGGCGTCATCCTCCTCATGTTCTCCCTGGGCCTGGAGTTCAGCCTGCGCAAGCTGGCCCGGGTGGCCGTCACCGCCGGGCTGGTCACGCTGATCGAATGCAGCCTGACGATGTGGCTGGGGTACACCGTCTGCCATCTGCTGGGGTGGACCGGCTATCAAAGCCTGTTCGGCGGCGCCGCCGTGGCCATCTCCAGCACGACCATCATCGTCCGGACCTTTGCCGATCAGAACGTCACCGGCCGCATCACCGAAACCGTCTTCGGGATCTTGATCGTCGAGGATCTGATCGCCGTCTTGCTGCTGGCCATCCTGACCACGGTGGCGACCGGCAGCAGCGTCTCGGCGGCGCAGGTCGGTCACACGGTGGCGCGGCTGGCGGGGTTCCTGGTCGCGCTGGCTGTCGTCGGGCTGCTGGTGGTGCCGCGCCTGACCCGCCTGGTGGTCCGCCAGGGTCACGCCGAGATGACGGTGATCGCCGCGCTGGGCATCTGCTTCGCTTTTGCGGTGCTGGCCCGGCGCTTCGGCTACTCGGTCGCTCTCGGCGCCTTTTTGGCCGGGGCGCTGATGGCCGAATCGGGCGAATCGCCGACGATCGGCCCGCTGTTGCAACCGGTGCGCGATCTGTTCGCGGCCATCTTCTTCGTCGCGGTCGGCATGCTGATTGATCCGATCCAGATCGGGCAGCACTGGAAAGAGGTGGTGGTCCTGACCCTGGTGGTCCTGGGCGGCAAGCTGGTTGGCGTCGCGCTGGGCGTGTTCCTGACCGGCGGTGGCATCCGCACGTCGATCCAGAGCGGCATGAGCATGGCCCAGATCGGCGAGTTCTCGTTCATCATCGCCGGGGTCGGGTTGTCGCTGGGCGTGGTGCGCGATTTCTTGTATCCGGTCCTGGTGGCCGTGTCGGCCGTGACGACGTTGCTGACGCCCTGGCTGGTGCGCAGCGCGACGCCGGTGGCGCGCTTTGTTGACCGCCGGCTGCCGCATCCTGTGCAGACCTACGCGGCGCTTTACGGATCGTGGGTGCAAGAGCTGCGGGAATCGCCGCCGGGCACCGGGGCGGGCCGGCGGGTGCGGCGCTTGATCGCGCTGCTGCTGCTGGACGCGGCGATCATCTGGGGCATCGTGGCCGGCATCGCCAGCGTCATGCCGACCCTGCTGCGATTCGCCCGGGTCCGACTGGGCGTCAGCAATGCCATCGCCGAGACGATCGCGGTGGTGGCGGCGGTGGGGCTGGTGGGGCCATTCGCGCTGGGCGCCGTCCGCCTGGCGCGCGCCCTGGGCGGCGAGCTGGCCAGCCAGGCGCTGCCGTCCGGGACAAACCAGCTGGATCCCGCCGCGGCGCCGCGCCGGGCGCTGGTGGTGACGTTGCAACTGGCGATGCTGGTGCTGGTGGGCATCCCGCTGATGATCGTGATCCAGCCGTTTGTTCCGGCGCTGCCGCTGGCCGGTGTTCTGGCCGCACTGGTGGTGGTGCTGGTGGTGCCCTTCTGGAGAACGGCGACCAACCTTGAACAGCACGTCCGCGCCGGCGCGCAGGTCATCGGCGAGGCGCTCGCCGCGCAGACCATCGCCAGCCCCGAACATGAGCGAAAGACCCTGGATCAGATCGGCACGCTGTTGCCGGGTCTGGGTGCGCTGGCCATGGTTCACTTGCTGGCCGGCGATCCGGCGGTGGGCCGAACCCTCAAGCAACTGAACGTGCGCGGGTTGACCGGCGCAACGGTGCTGGCCGTGCAACGCAAGGACCACAACACCGTGGTGCCGACGGGGGACGAGGTCCTGGGCGTCGACGAGACGCTGGTCATCGCCGGAACGTCCGATGCGGTTGCGGCGGCGGCGGCGCTGTTGAAAAGCGCCTTGAGGTAGCATGCCGGCGTGCGCCTCGCCGAGCTGCTCTGCCCGCTGGCCGCCGCCTCCGACGCGGGGGCGGCCCTGCCGCCCGAGACCGCGCAGCGCACGGCGCTGATCGCGCTGGGCCTGGGACGCGCCCTCGATTTCGCGGCGGCGGCCCAGTCCGACCTGCTGTATGCCGGGCTGGTGCGGCACCTCGGCTGCAGCGCCACCGCGCACGAGGAGACGCGACTCATGGGTGACGAGCAGGAGCTGCGCGCTTCGCTGGCGCCGGTCGACGGGGCCTCGCCGCTGCAGATGCTGACGGGGGCCAGCCGCGGGTTTGGGCGGGGCCGCTCGATGGTGCAGCGGGCACGCACCGTCGCTGGATTCATGGTGCGTGCCCCGGCGGTGGTGCCGCGCATCTTCGCCGCCCGCTGCGAGGTCTCCGGACTGCTGGGCCGGCGCCTCGGACTCAGCGAGGCGGCCGTCCGCGCCCTGGACGAAGCCTACGAGCGCTTCGACGGCAAAGGGTTTCCCCGGCGTCGCCGCGGCGAGGCGCTGTCGCCGCTGTCGGGCGTGCTGGCCGTCGCCGAGTGGATGGCGATGTTCGTGCCGTTGCCCGGCGGCGAGGCGCTGGCGCTGGAGACGCTGAAGCGGCGGGCCGGTGGCCAGTTCGATCCCGCGGTGGTGCGCGCCCTGGGCGGCGCCCGCGAGGAGATCCTGACGCCGGCGCGCCGAGACGCGCCGCTGGCCGCGCTGCTGGATGCCGAGCCGGCTCCGCACCGCACCGTCGACGATCTGCGCGCCGTGGCCCTGGTCCTGGCTGATTTTGCCGATCTCAAATCGACGTTCACGCTGGGGCATTCACGAAAGGTCGCGGCGCTGGCCTGCGCCGCCGCGCAGGTGCTGGGGCTGCCCGCCGCCGACGTTGCGTCGGTCGAGCTGGCCGGCTGGCTGCACGATGTCGGGCGGGTGAGCGTGTCGAACGCCATCTGGGACAAGCCGGGTCCGCTCGACGCCGGCGAGTGGGAGAAGGTTCGCGCCCACCCGCAGTTCACCGAGCGCGTCCTGTGCGCCGCGGCGCCGTTCGCCGCCATCGGACGACTGGCCGCCGCCGATCACGAACGCATGGACGGAGGCGGCTATCCGCGCGGCAGCGCACCGTCGGGCGCCGCGCGGATCCTGGCCGCCGCCGACCTGGTGCAGTCGCTGCGCGAGCCGCGCCCCCACCGCCCGGCCCATACACCCGAACGGGCCGCCGCTATCGCCGTCGAAGAGGCGACCGCCGGTCGCCTGGATCGCGCCGCCGTCAACGCCGTGCTGGACGCCGCCGGCGCCACCAGCGTGCGCGCCGCCGCTCCCCGTGGCATCACCGAGCGCGAGTTGCAGGTGCTGCGCCTCATGGCGCGCGGCCAGGTCGACAAGGAGATCGCCGGCGCGCTGGGCATCTCGCACCGCACCGTCCACCACCACAACCAGAGCATCTTCGCCAAGCTGGACGTCACCACGCGCGGCGCGGCCGCGCTGTTCGCCATCGAGCAGGGGTTGCTTTAAGGCGCCGCTCCGGGAACGCGGTACTAGGCAATCTTGCCGATGCGCCGCCCGCGGCGTTTCCGTAGCGTGGTCTGCACACCGGCGCTGAATGTCTCGGCGCCTTCACCACCGACGGAGGATTTGACCATGCGCATGATGATGAAGATGACGATTCCGATCGAGGCCGCCAACAAAGCCGTCAACGACGGCAGCATCAAACCGATCATCCAAAACATATTCGAGACGTTGCGCCCCGAATCCGCCTACTTCTTCCCCTCCGACGCGGGCCGCACCATCCTGCTGTTCATCGACGTCAAGGAGAACAGCGACATCCCCGCCATCGGCGAACCGTTCTTTCAGGGGTTGAACGCCACCATCACCTTCACGCCGGTCATGAACCCGCAGGACTTCCAGGCCGGGCTGGCGAAGATGGCGCACTGAGATGGCGCACTGAAGCGAACCGTACGGCCTCTTGCCAGATGTACATTCTGATGTACAGTTAGACGGTGACGAAGACGTACTCGGTCGCTGACGCACGATCTCACCTGCCTGACATCCTTGACGACGTTGAGGCCGGCAAGGAAATCCAGCTCACCCGACGGGGGCGGGCCGTAGCGGTCGTGCTGTCGACCGAGCGATATGATGCCCTACGAAAGAAGCACGCAGACTTTCGCGACGCCTACCGCACGTTCGTGAGTCGATATTCTCTGGAGGATATCGGCCTGGAGGATGACTTCTTCGAAACAGTGCGAGATCGAGAGCCGGGTCGTCGGGTACGCCTGTGAGCCTCACCTTCCTGCTGGACACCAGCATCGTCTCGGTACCCGTGATGAAAGAACCGAGCAAGCGCGTGCTGAGGAAGCTT
>JAXDMH010000792.1:0-3690 GCA_034666225.1 Myxococcales bacterium | reverse complement strand
AAGCGGGGCGCGCCACCGCCACCCACGGCGGAGAAAGCTTCCGGAAAAGACGCCGCGGACGCCATTGATCTTAGCCGGCAGGCGCCGCTCACCGGGCAGGCGCCGCACAGCCGCCCGGCGCCGCCCGACGTGGCCAATCCGCCGGCGGACGCGCAGACCTTGCCCAGCGGTCTGCGCACACGGGTGCTCCAGGCGGGGAGCGGCCAGCGACATCCCACCAAGGACGATTTTGTCGAGGTGGCCTATGCCGGCTGGACGCGCGGCGGCCAGTTCTTTGAAGGAACCGGCGACGGCGAGCGCATCCGGTTCGATCGAACGAAAGTTATTCCCGGCCTGGACGAAGGGATCGGGTTGATGGTTGCGGGGGAGAGGCGCCGCCTCTGGATTCCCTATGCGCTGGCCTATGCCACCCAGCCCCATCACGTGAACGCGCCTTCCGAACACATGACCTTCGACGTCGAACTGCTGGGCATCGTGCCCATCCCGCGCGTTCCCCAGGACGTGGCCCGCGCGCCCCGGAGCGCGCTCAGGAAAAAATCGGGGCTGGTCTATCGCTATCTCAAGCACGGCAGCGGCACCACGCATCCCGCGACGGACGCGCGGCTGAGCCTGCGATGGTCGATGTGGACGCCCG
Source organism: Myxococcales bacterium (assembly GCA_034666225.1). Taxonomy (GTDB): domain Bacteria; phylum Myxococcota_A; class Polyangia; order Fen-1088; family Fen-1088; genus DATKEU01. The sequence continues at coordinate 3,056 of JAXDMH010000792.1, read as the reverse complement.
AAGGCCGACGCATCTTCACCTCGTTGCTGGTGAAGGACGTCGTGCAGGTGCCGATCAGCAATCTGACGCCGGGGATGCAGGAGGCCGCAATGTTGATGGTGGAAGGGGACCAGTTGCGCGTGTGGCTGCCGGGCAAGCTGGGCTACGGCGAACCCATCCCCGGCCAGGACCAGCTGCCGTTCGCGCCGCAGCTGGGCCCCATCGTCATCGACATGGAGCTGTTCGGCGATCGGTGAACAGACGCGCGCACACGCGCCGGCCGGCTATGGTTCCTTCAACGAGAAGTGCACGCAGAAGTTTCGTTCGTCGTGTCGGTACGACAGCTTCACCTTGCCGCCGGGTCTGGTCCAGGGCGCGGACAGCGTCAGGCCATCGTCGGATTCGTGACGGGTGACGATGGTGTCGGGCGGAACGTCGGTGCCGCCGACGATGTCCCAGCCGGCGCGACGGATGAACCCACCGGCGGCGGCGCTGGTCACGGCCGCTGAACCTTGCGTCACCTGCGTGTCGATCATCTCGGCGTCGTGGCCGACGAACTCGTCAGAGTCGCGCAGCAACCCGCGCATGCCCAGGGCGGTCCCACCCTGCGTGCCGGCGCCGTCCTGGGTGACGGCGTAGGCGACGGTGACTTTTTCGGCGGCGCCCGGATCCTGCGCCAGGGTGAGGACGACGCTGTCGCCCTGAATTTCGGCCGCGGCGATCTTCAGGCGACCACGGCTGTTCGACACCTCGAAACCTTTGCCGGCGGCCCATTCGTTGTTCATCTGCTGGTGGGGCGGCGAGACGTGCCCGTCCCAGACCAGCGGCGGATTGGGAACATGAAAATCGACGGTGATGGTGGCGCCGGCCCGGCTGACCTTGGTCGGCTGCAACGGCTGCCAGGCCACCTTCTTGTTGACGATGAGATCGAAGACCTCGGCGTATTTCTGTCCCATCCGCACGTAACCGGGCGCCGGCATGTGCTGGTTGTCGGGCAGATATTGATACTGGTACTTGGGTCCGGTGCAGACGATCTGGCCGGGGTGATCGACGCCGGCTTGCCAGATCTGCACGGCCGAGCCCGTGGCGCCGGTGGCGACGCTGCTCTGTTGCGAAAGCAGCATCACCAGGTCTTCCGTCTGGCCGGTGATCGCTTTGACGTCGGTGTTGTAGTCCTGCCACAGCTGGTAGACGCCGGCGGCGTAGCTGGCGTTGCTGGCGTCGCATTCGCCGTGGGTCATGATGATGCCGCCCACGCCGTAGGTCTTGCCCGCCTTGCCGGCCAGCATTTTCCAGACGCGCGTCTCGTTGACGCTGGCCGGATAGGCGCGCATGCCGCCGGCCTTGTTGATGCTGGCCAGGCAGCGCCCGCTCCAGCCGACCTCGGTGTGCACCGAGACGTAGTCACCCAGGCCGCGCGCCGCCCAGAGAGCGGACAGCGTGCTGGCCATGCCCGAGTGAGGCGTCTCCGCTTCGATGTTGTTGGGATACTGCCCGTCGCTGTAGCCGGGGCCCGAGCCGGGGCCGCGCGCGCGGATCGGTTCGATCAAGGGAACGGCCGCCCACTGTGGCACGCCCGCCGCCGGAGCGATCGGGTACTTGGGATCGGGTCCGTTGTCGACCAGCTTGAGGTTCTTAAACGGCTGCGTGGTGCTGAGATTGCCGGCGGGTCAGACGCCCACTTCCAGACTTTGGCCGGTGCCGATGACGCCGATCCAATCGTAGGGCGCCTTGGCGGGCGCGGTTTCAGGAGACGATGTTTCGGCTGTGGTGTCGGGCGGCGGGCCGGCGGTGTCGACGGGACCGATGTTGAGGTCGGGGTTGGACGGCGAGCCGGTGTCGGTGTCGGTTGACGCTGTCGGAACGTCTGACGGACCTGCCGCATCGGGCGTCTGTCCGTCGGGTGGCCCCGGCGATTGGACGTCGCCGCCGTTGCTGCACGACGCCGCGAGACACAGAAGCAGCGCGCCGCCCAGACCGGCGCGCGTCGGGGGGCGCGGGAACCACATGACATTATCAAGTAGCCGGAGCGCTCGGAAATGGTTCAGTGGCCCATCCTCCAACCGAAATCGCCGTCCTGGTACTATCACCGCCGCATGAGCCATCCCCCCCTCGGTGGCCGGTGGTACCTGATAGCGGCCTGGGTGCCGGCGGTTTGGGTCGTCATCGTGATTGTTGCCGCATCCGCGCCAGCGTACGCGGTGGCCAAGACGGCCGCGGCGGCCAAGCCGTCGCCCGTCGCTGCGTCGTCGCGCGCGGCGGTGGCCGACCTGGGCGCGGGGTTCTCCGCCTACCGCAGCGGCGCGTACACCAGCGCGGCCCGCATCTTGACCGGTGCGGTCGGCAAGGGGCTTCGCAATGAGGACTGGGTCTTGTTTCTCCTCGGTGAGAGCCGGTTCTATGACGGAGATTTCGCCGCCGCGCGGGCGTCGTTTGAAAAGGTAGTGAGCGGGCGGGCAGGGAGCGGCCGGCCGGCGCAGATGGCGCCCTGGCGGGTGGCGGATTGCCTGTGGATGGAAGGCGAGCGCGCACGCGCCGCGCAGGCGTACGCCAAGTTAGTTCGCGGCGCCGGACCCTGGGGCGACGCGGCCCTGGCCCGGTTTCGCATGACGGAGATCGTCGCCGCCAAAAATCCCGTCGAGGCGCGGCGGCAGTGGCTGGCCATTGCGCGCGAGTATCCCGCCCACCCGCTGGCCGACGAGGCCCTGCGCCGATCGGCGGCGGCAACACCCGCGCCTGGATCTGTCCCCGTCGCGACGGAGGCGCCCGCGCCGGCCGCCGCCGCCGCGCCCGCCACGCCGATCGCGCCGCAGGAGCGGCTCAAGCGCGCCGAGACGCTGAGCCGCGATCGACACTGGAGCGAGGCGCTGGACGAGCTGGGTCGCCTGCCCGCCGAGCTGGCGCCCGAGCTGGCGGCCGAGCGCGACTTTCAGATCGGCGAGACCAAGTTTCACATGCGGCGCGACTATGGCAAGGCGGCCGAGCTGTTGCTGGCCGTGGCGCCGCGCCTGGCGGGCGACAAGGCGGCCACGGCGGCATTTCACGGCGCGCGCGCCCTGTCGCGGATCGATCGCGAC
>JAXDMH010000791.1:0-3920 GCA_034666225.1 Myxococcales bacterium | reverse complement strand
ACCTGGCCTATCGGCTGGTTTTTCACGAGCAAAACGAATCGACCTGGCGCCCGCTGGGCGGTCCCGATCCGTTGGCCAAGGCAGAGTACGACTGGAACACCGAGGGGCTTCCCGACGGTTACTACGTGGTGCGGGTGACCGCCTCCGACGAGAAATCCAACCCGCGTGAGCGCGCCCTGGACTTCGCGCTGGAATCAGCGCCGCTGCTGGTCGACAACCGCCCGCCCGAGGTGGGGGAGCTGCAGGCGCACTACCCGCAGATCACCGGGCGCGCCAAGGACGGCGCCAGCAACATCACCGACATCGAATACACCGTCGACGGCGGCGAATGGCGCAGCGTGGCCCCCAGCGACGGCATCCTGGACGATCCGGTCGAGGCGTTCAGCTTTCGCCTGCCCACGCTGGCGCCCGGCCCGCACGCGGTGACCGTGCGCGCCTGGGACAGCGGCGACAACGTCGGCGCCGCCGGCATCACGGTGACAGTGAAATGAGCGGGCCGGCGTCAGAGTCAGGTTCGGACGGCGCGGCGCTGGACATCGCCGGACTTCCGCCCGCGCCCGAGGTCTTTCAGGTCGAGGTGGGCCTGCTGCAGAACTTCTGCGAGATCATCTACTGCCCGACCACGCGCGCCGCCGCCGTCGTCGATCCCGCCTGGGAGGCCGACCGCCTGCTGCGCGAGGCAAAGACGCTGGGCGTGAACATCACCACCGTCCTCATCACGCACACTCACAACGACCACATCGAAGGCGTGGCCGAGCTGTGCGCGGCGACCGGGGCCAGCGTCGTGGTCAATCCGCGCGAGGCAGAGGCGATCCGGCGCGTGGCTCCGGCGGCGGCCGCCAACCTGATCGACGCCACCGACCGCCGCGACATCGCCATCGGCCGCTGCGGCCTGCGCGTGCTGGAGACCAGCGGCCACACCGTGGGCGGCGTCTGTTATCTGGCCGACGGCTTCGTGGTCACCGGCGACGTGCTGTTCGTGGGCGGCTGCGGCCGCACCGATTTTACCGGCGGCAGCACCGCGGCCCTGTGGCGCAGCCTGCAGCGCCTGCTGGCCCTGCCCGAAGAGACCCGCGTCTTCCCCGGCCACAACTACGGCGCCACCCCCACGTCGACCATGGCCAACGAGGCAAGCACGAACCCCTACCTGCGCTGCCAGACGTATGAAGAGTTCCGGGCGCTGCGCGAACGCCCGCGGCGATAGGGCGACGGTGCGCGCGAATCGGCGTTGACGAGGCCGCCGAGAGTGTGAGAGCAGCATGCCATGAACTTTTGGTTCTCTGTTTCGATCGTCTGTCTTTCGTTCACGATCTCTTTTCGTTCCTGGGCGCAAACGGCGGCGCCTGAAGCGCCCGTCTTCAGGCCCGCGGAGCCTGCCGTCAGCGCGCCGGCAACAAATCTTCCTGGCCCGGACTCGTTGCAAGCTCCATCGCCCGCTGTCGCGGCGACTCCCCCGGGAACCACCAAGGCTGTGGTTCAGGTCGTCGAGGCCAGTGGTCCGGTGATTGACCAAGACCCGAACGCCAAATCGCGCTTCGCCTTCGAACTGCACACCAACGGATTCTTCAGTTCGTTGCGGGACGGGCTCTTCTTCGGAGGGGGTTCCCGCCGGTTCACCGCTGGTCTCACGATCGACCTTGACCAGACCAATTTTGGTGGCGACCGGAAGGCGACAAGCTTCGCCTTCGGTCCCAGCTTCCGCTGGGCGCTGGCCAGCGGTCTCGACGACCGGGTGGATCTGACCCTGGGCGCCAATCTGACCTTCATGAAGAACATGGTAACGGACAACCAGGGACTGGTGGAATCTGACGGCTACGGTTTTCTGGGCGGCGTAGGGCCGGGGCTGCGTTACTGGATGACCAAGAGCTTGGCTCTGACCTACAGCGCCCTTCTCACCGCCGAGCTGCGCCTCAATCGCAGCCAGGACGTCGTCTACATCTCGACGCTGGAGAGGATGATCGGCGGTCTGCCAGTGACCAGACGCGAGAAGGACGCCTTTTACCTCTATGTCACCGGCCAGCTTGCGCTGACCGGCTATTTTTGATCCTAACATCGAGACATCGAGATATTACATTCGCGATGTCATGGCCAAGCAGATCACCATACGGAACGTTCAGCCCGAGCTCGCTCGTCGGATCGAACGGCTGGCGCGAGAATCCGGCACCAGCGTCAACGCCAAGGTGCTGCAGATCATCGAACAGGCCGTCGGCATCGACGGCAGCGCTCGCCGGACGCGTCTTGCGCGATACACAACGTGGACCAGCGACGACTTGCGCGAATTCGAGACGGGACTGACCGCACAACGAATCGTGCACCCGAAGTTGTCGTCGTGATCGCTGACTGTGAATCAACGCATTCGACGGGGACTTTGCTCGCGTCCCGAACTTGAACGCGCAGATCCTCGTCGCGTAGAACGCGGGGGGACGCGCTGACGGCACGCGTCCTATGCTTTCAAGTCAAGCACCACCGGACCGCCGCGTTCCAGCGCCCGCTGATACGCCGGCCGTTCGTGAATGCGCTCGACGACGGCGAAGATGCGTGGATGGGAGGCGGCGGCGATCCCGCCGCGCACGACGGACGCCTCCAGTGGGTAGCTCATCTGGATGTCGGCGGCGGTCACGTCGTCGCCGGCGAACCACGGCGATTTGCCGAGCTCGCTCTCGACGAAGTCGAGCTGCCGGCGCAGCTGCGGCCCCACGTATCGATCCTGCACGGCGCGGGCGATTCCGCGCGCGACCGGCCGGATGAAGAACGGCATCGGTCCGCTCGGGATGCGAGAGACGACCAGCTTCATCACCAGCAGCGGCATCAGCGAACCTTCTGCATAGTGCATCCAGTAACGATACCGGGTGCGTTGGGGCGAACCCTGAGGCGGAACGAATCGTCCGGCGCCGTATCGCTCGATCAGTTCCTCGAGGATCGCGCCGGACTCGGCCAGCACCTCGTTGCCGATGGTGACCACCGGTGATTTGCCCAGCGGATGCACCGCCCGCAAGCTGGCGGGCGCCAGCAGCGTCTTCGGATCGCGCGGATAGCGAATGATCTCGTATTCAAGGCCCAGCTCTTCCAGCAACCACAGCACGCGCTGGCCGCGGGAGTTTTCCAGGTGGTGAACGGTGATCGTCGGTTGGGGCATGGCAGCTCAGGGGCAACTCACGGAATGATCGGCGGCAACACGTCGACGGTCCAGAAGGGGCGGTGGTTGTTCTCGCTGAGATCCTGGGCGGGCAAGCGAAACGCCGGGAAGCTGGGATCGCCTTTGCCGATCTGGTTGAAATCAATGGCGGCGATCCACAGCTGCCGCTGACCGGCGCCGATGGCCGAGCCCTGGGTGAGGACGACGCCATAGTCGCGCGTGCTGGTGAAGGCCACCCAGCCGATGTCCGGATCGTGGCTGGGCGCCCAGGTCGGCATGCCGTTTTGCAAACCAGACAGCGTCTGCGCGCCGACGCGCGTGTTCGCCCGCAGCAACGACACCTGAGCGGCGTTCGGCCCCGGCGCCGCCACGATGATCTCCGCGCTGGGATCGCCCTCGCTTTCGCAGTTGGCGCGCGAGAAAGCCAGCCAGCGGCTGTCCGGGCTGAACATCGGATTGGCGTAGCTCTCTTGACCGACGCAGGTGTTACTGATGATGCCTCTCGACTGCGCGATGCTCTCGAGACCGGTGAAGTTCGTTCCGCTCACCGTCAGCCAGGCGATGGACGACCCCTGAAGGTGGCGCGCCAGCCGGGCCGTGGGCGCGTCAGTCGACGCGGCGAACACCAGGTGCCGGCCATCGGGCGACCAGTCCGGCATGCTGCCCGTCATCCCCGCCGGCAGCGCGATGGGTGTCCCGATCGCCGCGGCGGTGGTGGCATCCCGCAACGTCAGCACGCCCTGCCCGGCCACCACGATCTGAGTTTCGTCGGGACTGAAAGTGG
>JAXDMH010000790.1:0-5278 GCA_034666225.1 Myxococcales bacterium | reverse complement strand
ATCCTGACCGGCGGCGGTGCCCTGTACATGATGGCCCCTTCCATCGCCGCCCTGGCCGCGCGTACGGCGGCCGCCGCGTTCACCGGAGGCATCTGAGTGTCTGACGAGGCGCAGGACGACAAAACAGAGGCCCCCAGTGCGAAGCGCCTCAATGACGCCCTCGACAAAGGCCAGATTCCCCTCGGCCGCGAGATCAACGCAGTGGCCGGGTTCGCCGTCGGCACGTTCGCGCTGATGTCGATCGGGGGATCGCTGCGCGACTCTCTCATTCATCTGGTGGCGGCCGCGGCCGGCGGGCTGTCGTCACCGAATCCGTCGATCTCGGCGTTGATGCCGCTCATGCAGCGGCCGCTTGGCCTGGCCTTCACGGCCTGTGGGGCGGCCGCGGGGGCGGGGGCGGCGGCCTATCTGTTTCAGACCAAGGGACAGATCTGGATCGACCGGGTCATGCCCGACATCTCGCGGGTGTTCAGCGGTGGTGGCGGCAAGCTCAGCCGGCTGTTCAGCCGACAGGTGTGGGCGGATCTCGGCATCTCGCTTGTCAAGCTGCTGACAGTGGGGTGGGCGGTCTGGTCGTCCCTGCGTGACGAGTTCATGACGCTGCCCGGGCTGCTGCTGGCCCGGCCGGACGCGCAATTCACCCGGCTCTTCAGCCCGCTGGCCGGCAGCGCGGTCAAGGTTCTGACAGTCATGGCGATCTGGGCCGGCGTGGACATTGCACTGACTCGCTGGCGGTTCACCAAACAGATGAAGATGACCAAGTCGGAAGCCAGGCGCGACGCGAAAGAGGATGACGGCGATCCCGGCATCAAGTCGAAGCGCCGCAGGAAGCTGCGCGAGCTGATCCGCGGCATCGCCCGCGCCGAGGTTCCGCGCGCCGACGCCCTGGTCGTCAACCCCACGCACATCGCCATCGCCATCCGCTATCGCGCGGACGAAGACAAGGCGCCGCGCGTGACCGCCAAGGGCAAAGGCGCCGTGGCCGAGATGATGCGCGAGCTGGCCCGGGAAAACGGCATCCCCATCGTCGAGAACATCGCGCTGGCCCGGCTGCTGTACAAGCGGGTCAAGGTGGGACGTTCGGTGCCCGCTGAAACGTATAAAGCGGTCGCCGCCATCCTGGCCTACGTCTATCGGGTCACGCGGCGCCACGCGGCCGCGGCGGGGGCTCGATGATCGTGACCGAGAAGAACACAGGGCAGGGCCTGCTTGCCATCGCCGTCCTCGGCGTTCTGGCCATCCTGATCCTGCCGCTGCCGCCGTTCATCCTGGACATCCTGCTGGCCCTGAACATCGGGGTGTCGGTGCTGATTCTCCTGGTGGCCTTGAGCCTGGAGAAGCCGCTCGACTTTTCGGTCTTCCCGTCGCTGTTGCTCATCACCACGCTTTTTCGGCTGGGCCTGAACGTGGCCACCACGCGCCTCATCTTGTTGAAGGGCGGGGAGGGCGCGGCGGCGGCCGGCGACGTCATCGAGACCTTCGGCCGCTTCGCCATCGGCGGCAGCCTCATCGTGGGCAGCGTCATCTTTCTGATCTTGCTGGCGGTGAACTTCACCGTCATCACCCGCGGTTCAAACCGCGTGGCCGAGGTGGCGGCGCGTTTCACGTTGGACGCCTTGCCCGGCAAGCAGATGTCCATCGACGCCGATCTGGCCGCCGGACTCATCGACGAACGCGCCGCCAAGGTGCGGCGGACGGCGCTGGAGCGCGAGATCGAATTTTTCGGCTCCATGGACGGCGCCAGCAAGTTCGTGCGCGGCGACGCCGTGGCCGGCCTGGTCATCACCGTCATCAACATCGTGGGCGGCCTGATGGCCGGCCTCATCCGCGATCACATGTCGCTGTCGGGCGCCGTCGAATCGTTCACCATCCTCACCATCGGCGACGGCCTGGTGTCGCAGATGCCGTCGCTGCTGGTCTCCACCGCCGCCGGCATCGTGGTCACCCGCGCCGGCGCCGGTTCGTACCTGGGCCTGGAGATGGCCGGCCAGGTATTCGGCAAGGCCAAGACGCTGTCGTACGCCGCCTACGTGCTGGGCGCGCTGGCCATCGTGCCGGGCATGCCGACCGTCCCCTTCGCCCTGTTCGCGCTGGGCGCCTTCTCCCTGTCCCGGTTTCGCGGCCGCCCGGATTCCATCGCCAAGCGCGCCGCCGAAGCCGCCGCCGAAGCCGACAAGGCGACGCCGGCGCCGGAGCGCATGTCTGATCTTCTGACCGTCGACGCCATCGAACTGGAGGTCGGCCACGCCCTGCTGCGCCTCATCGATCTCGACAAGGGCGGCGAGCTGCCCGGCCGGGTGACCAACCTGCGCAAGCAGATCGCCACCGATCTGGGCGTGGTGCTGCCGCCCGTTCACCTGCGCGACAACCTGCGCCTGGAACCGAACGAGTACCGCGTGCGCATGCGCGGCACCGACGTGGGCAAGGGGATCGCCTACGGCGATCGCGTGATGGTCCTGGATCCGTCGGGCGGAACGCCGAACGTGCCCGGCCTGGAAGGTCTCACCGGCAAGGAGCCAGCCTTTGGCCTGGCCGCGCTGTGGATCGCCCCCACCGATCGGGCCCGCGCCGAAGGAGCGGGGATGACCGTGGTCGATCCGGCGTCGGTGATGACCACCCACCTGTCCGAGCTGATCCGCCGCAACGTTCACGAGCTGGTGGGACGCCAGGAGGTTCAAGAGCTGATCGCCGGTATCGGCAAGGAGGCGCCCAAGCTGGTCGAGGACGTCATTCCCGGCACCGTCACCCTGGGCGAATTCGTGCGCGTGGTACGCGGGGTCCTGCGCGAAGGTCTGTCCGTGCGCGACCTGCGCTCGATCCTGGAGGCGGTCGCCGACGGGGCGCCGCGCAGCAAGGACACCGCCTTCCTGGTCGAGCAGGTGCGCCGTCGCCTGTTCCGTCAGATCACCGCGAAGATCGCCGACAGCAATGGCGTGGTGCGCGCCGTGACGCTGGATCGCGCCACCGAGGACGGCCTGCGCCGGACGCTGGGCCAGAGCGACGGCGAGGCCACGCTGGCTCCGGACATCGAGACGGCCCGCCGCCTGGTCAGCGCCCTCGAGATGCGCGCGGCGCGCTTTGCCGCCGACGGCCACCCCACGGTGATCATCGCGCCGCCCGATCTGCGGCGCCCCCTGTTCGATTTCGCGTCGCGCTTTGTCCCCGATCTGTCGGTGGTCACGGCGCGCGAGCTGGTCCCCGGCACGTCGGTCGAGCCGGTGGCCACCATTGATCTGATGTCACCGGCCATGGGCCGAGCAGCTTAGAGACGACCCCATGACGATTCACGAGATGAGGAACTGACCATGAACGGGAACGCGACAGTACGAACCTTTCGGGCCCCCGACGCCATGTCGGCGCTGAACGCGGTCAAGGCCGCCTTTGGCCGGGACGCGGTGATTCTGCAGACGCGCGAGATCGCCGGTGGGCTGTTCGGCAAGCCGCAGGTGGAGGTGACCGCCGCCAGTTCGATGCCCGAGACGTCGAACACCGGCCGCACCGCCGCCTTCGAACGGGCCAACCGGCGGGCCGCGGCCACGACCACGCCTGACAGCGATGCGCGTCCGGCCGCCCGCCCCACGGGCGACCTGCAGGACGAGGTGACGGCCCTGCGCCGGGTCGTCGAGGAGCTGCGCCGCCGCGTCGGCCAGGACGATCTGCCCGCCGACGGCGGTCCCATCCTGATGGGCGATGCGTTGCGCACCTTGCGCCATCTGCTGCACCGGGGAGTCGAGGAAGCCCTGGCCCGCGAGCTGATCGACGACGCCCGCCGCCAAGGAGCGGGACCGCGGGGTGGTCAGCTGGAGGCCCAGGTGCGTGCCGACCTGCGCAAGCGCCTGGCCACCGCCCCGGCCCCCTGGCTGGCGGAAGGGCGGCGGACCATCGGCCTCATCGGCCCTACCGGCGTCGGGAAGACCACCGCAATCGCCAAGATAGCGGCGCGCGCTGTTCTGGAGACGCAGTTCAAGTGTGCGCTGATTACCGTCGATACATACCGGGTCGGGGCCAGCGATCAGCTGGCGAGGTACGGAAAAATCATGGGTCTGCAAACACATGTGGCGCGCGATCAAGCCGGTCTGGCCGACGCCATCGCGCGCAGCAAAGACGCGGACATGGTCTTGATCGACACGGCGGGGCGTTCCGATAACGAATCGATCGCCGCCCAGACCGCCCTATTGCGCACGGTGCCGAACATCCAGCTGCAACTGGTGCTGTCGGCCGCCACCGGCGGGCGCGAGCTGGCCGCCGCCATCCGCCGCTATCGTCACTCCGGCCCGGAGCGGCTCATCTTCTCGAAGATGGACGAGGCTGTTGGTCCGGGCAGCATCGTCTCGGCCATACACGAGCTGCCGCGTCCGGTGTCCTGCATCGCCGACGGCCAGCGCGTCCCCGAGGACATTCACCAGGTCGACAGCGCCGGCCTGGTGCAGCGCGTGCTGGGAGATTGATCGCGATGACTTTGGCAATCACAAGGAGCAACGACTGTGGATCAGGCAGATAGCCTTCGCCAGCTGGCAGCGCAGGGACGCATGGGGCGCTCGCCGTTGAAAGTCTTCGCTCTCACCAGCGGAAAAGGGGGCGTGGGAAAGACCAACATCGCCGCCAATCTGGCCACCCTGGCCGCCAAATCGGGAAAGCGCGTGCTGGTCATCGACGCCGACCTGGGCCTGGCCAACATCGAGATCATCCTGGGCCTCAAACCCCGCTATCACCTGGGCGACCTTCTGGAAGGGCACCGCACGCTGGACGAGGTGCTGGTGAGGGGACCGCACGGCATCTGCCTTCTGCCCGCCGGTTCGGGCGTGCAGTCGCTGACCCATCTTTCGGATCAGCAAAAAATGCAGTTCGTGAGCGCCCTGGATCCGCTGGAGGATCTCTTCGACGTCGTCTTCATCGACTCGGGCGCCGGCATCGGCGAGAACGTCCTGTTCTTCGTGGGCGCCGCCCAGGAGGCCATCCTGGTGGTCAGCCCCGAGCCGACGTCGCTGGTCGACGCCTACGCCACGGTCAAGGTGCTGTCGCAGCAGGCCGGCGTGCGCAACTTCAGCGTCATCGTCAACCCGGTGGTCGACGAGCTGCCGGCGCGGGGGATCTTTCAAAAGCTCACCGCCGTCACCAGTCGATTCTTGACCGCGCAGATCCGTCACCTGGGCTATATCCCGCGCGACGAGAACTTTCATCGCGCCATCATGGCCCAGCGGGCCATCGTCGATCTGTTCCCCAGCTCGCCGGCCAGTCGCGCCCTGGTGTCCATCGCCGAACGGCTGTTCACCGACAG
>JAXDMH010000789.1:0-5641 GCA_034666225.1 Myxococcales bacterium | reverse complement strand
GCCGACACCACCAGGATCGCGCCGTCCATCCGCGCCGCCCCGGTGATCATGTTCTTGATGTAGTCGGCGTGTCCCGGGCAATCCACGTGCGCGTAGTGCCGGTTGTTGGTCTCGTATTCCACGTGCGCGATGGCGATGGTGATGCCGCGCTCGCGCTCTTCAGGCGCCTTGTCGATCTGGTCGTAGGCCAGGAACTTCGCGAAGTTCTTCTTGGCCAGCACCTTCGTGATCGCCGCCGTCAGCGTCGTCTTCCCATGGTCGACGTGCCCGATCGTCCCGATGTTCAGGTGCGGTTTGTTTCGTACGAATTTTTCTTTGGCCATCGGATTGTCCCTCGTTCCTTTGCCTCTGCCTTTGCCTTTACCTTACTTGCCCGGCTTCAAACCGTGTCGAGCCCACGACCCGGATTGAACGGGTGACCTCGTCCTTACCAAGGACGTGCTCTACCAACTGAGCTACGTGGGCAACGCCCTTATGTCACTTCGTCATTTCACGAGCGGCTGGCTGAGCGGGAGACGGGTCTCGAACCCGCGACGTCCAGCTTGGAAGGCTGGAGCTCTACCAACTGAGCTACTCCCGCATTTTCTTCGTCACTCTCCTCGTTTGTTCCTGCTGGATGGCTTGTTCAATTTTGATCGTTGGCAAATCAATTTGGTGGGTGGACGGGGAAGGAATCGAACCTTCGTAGGCAAACGCCGGCAGATTTACAGTCTGCTCCCTTTGGCCACTCGGGAACCCGTCCTTGTCGGAGAGGCCGCGAGGCATCCCGTGCTGATCAGTGATTTCTCGAAACGTCCTCCGTTTGCCTCCCTTTGCCGGAGCTGGCGATGGGACTCGAACCCGCAACCTGCTGATTACAAATCAGCTGCTCTACCATTGAGCTACGCCAGCGCCCGTCCCTCCGTGCAATACCTGAATGTCCGCCTGATGATGTCTTGTGATTTTGATGACTTTGAGGGTCTGAGCGCGTCGGCATACCTGTCCCCCGGCGCGCACAGAGCGCGAACGTATAGTCCGATGGCGCCCCACTGTCAAGCCCATTTGCCCCCGGCCGCCTGCGACATGGCCGGATTCTTGCCGGAGCCCGGCGCTGCGCTGCGCCAGGGCTTCAGCGGACTACAGGATCTGGCGCTGAAAAGGCGGGGTCGGCGGGGGCTGATTCGGTTCGCGCATGGAAGGCGGATCGGGTTGAGCCGGGGCCCCACCCCCAGAACGGGAAGCGGGAGGGACAGGCGCCTTGGGACCGGGCGGCGGGGCGGCAGGCACCGCCTCGGGACCCTCATCTCCGGGAGACAGCCGGGCGCTTGGGTCCAGGAGCTTTTGCAGCTTGGCGTAGGCCAGCTTGGATTTGTCCCGCCACTCGTTGTCGACGCCCAGGCGTTCCAGCATCAGCAGGTTTTGTTCGTGCACCCGCACCGACTTCTCCAGCAGGATGTGGATCTTCTTGCGCAGCTCTTCGAAGTAGACCTCTCGCTTTTCGGCGTGCGCCGGTCCCAGCAGCTCCGCCGGTACCGGCGCATGGATGAAGGCGTCGTAGAACTCTTCATATAATGACCCGACCTGGTAACCCGAGGCCGACGCCCACTGCGGGTTGCCCAGCTTGATGGTGTCGATGTACTGGCGTTGCGCGGACAGCAGCAGGCGGGCTTTGTCTTCCATATCGATGCCCATCTGCTTTTCCGGCAGCCGCAGGGGAATGGCGCGGAAGCGTTCGTGGGGAATCTGGCCCAGGTGGTACTTGCACAGGCCCAGATAGAAATCGGTCTGCAGCCGCTCGTCCTTTTCGATCTGCGTGTAATAGGCCAGCGCTGACCGGAACGTCCGCTCCGCCGTCTCGAGATCGCGCAGCTTGAACTGGGCGAACCCGCGGCGGCCCAGCGCCTCGATGCGATCGTCGGCGCTCAGGTCTTTTCGCTGCAGAATCTGCGCGAAGATCTCAGCCGACGTCGGCCAGTTCTCCATCTCGGCGAACGAGGCGCCGGTCTGGTAGAGCGCGTCCTTGGCGTCCTCGCTGTCGGGAAACTGGGCAATCAGCGCCCGAAATTTCTCGATGGCCACCGCCCATTCCTTCTTTCCCTGCAGCGCCAGGCCCGTGTTGTACAGGGCGGCCTTCTCGTACCGGGGGTCGTTGAACTCTTTCTGCAGCCGATCGTAGGTCCGAATGGCGTCGTCATAGCGCTTTGTCGACAGCGCGGCGCCGGCCTGTTCGAACAGCTCCGTGGCGTCGAATGCCTCCAGGTGAGAGCCCGTCCCGTCCGGTCCCTTGACGGCGGCGATCTTGATCGGCTCCATCTCGTACCCGGTCACCGCCGGCGTCGGATTGGCCGGTGTGACGGTCTTGCCGCTGGTGGCGCAAGCCGAGGTCACGGCGATCGCCAGCGCCAGCAACGCGGGAAAGAGCCTGTCTTCTGAACGCAAGGTCATGGTGCCCATTGATTGTTAGTGACAACCAGATCGGGTGCCAGGTTCCGATGATCTGCCGGGAACCCTGGGAGGGTTCCCGGGCCCTCCCGCGACGGACTCCGCTCGGGCCAAGCCCGAGCTTCCTCCACGCGCTGCTGACGGGAACCCTGGGAGGGTTCCCGGGCCCTCCCGCGACGCTTGAACCACCGACACGAATCAGGCAGGGTCGGTCGGTGGCCAATGGGACGACGACGACGAACGAATTGATCTCCGCGGCCGCCATCGCCCGCCGCGTCGCCGAGCTGGGCCGGGAAATCGACGGGCGCTTGCCGCCCGGGCCCCTGACCGTGGTGGGCGTGCTGCGTGGCGCCTTCATCTTCATGGCTGACCTGGTAAGGGCGCTCCCCCGCACCATGACCTGCGATTTCCTGGGGGTGCGCAGCTACGGCGACGCCACGGTCTCCTCCGGCGTGGTCGAGATCACCAGCGATCTGAGCGCTCCCATCGCCGGGCGCCACGTCCTGCTGGTGGAGGACATCGTCGACACCGGTCTGACCCTGCGCTACCTGCTGGACCTGCTGGCGGCGCGCGGCCCGGCCAGCATTCACACCTGCGTCCTGATGTCCAAGCCGACGCCGGGACAGCCGGCAATGAAGATCGACTTCGTCGGCTTCGAAGCGCCGGACGCCTTCGTCGTCGGGTATGGCCTGGACGCGGCGCAGCTTTACCGCAATCTTCCTTATATAGCCGCGCTGGAACAGGACGACGTCTGATCGGGACCCTCAAAAGGTCCCGCGCCCCGGGGACTACTTTTTGTGGCGCGCCAGTTCGACCAGCAGGCGCTGCTTCAACGAATTGTAACGCTGCAAGAATTCGAAGTTGCTCTGCCGGAAGGCCTGCAGGTAGCGACGCTCGCGCGTCTTCTGGCGCAGCGCCTCGCGGATCTCCTGCAGGGGCGCCACCAGCTGGCGGTGGTCGTTGAACTTCGGGATGAGGTTCATGATCCGACTCCCCTCCACCATCTTCAACTCGCCGGATAGACCGCCGCGGCCCGGTGGACTGTAAAGCAACGTCACCGCATCGGAGGCCGCCGACTTCACCGTCTTGACCACCATCGACCCGGGCAAATCCGGAAGCTGCTCCTTGACCATGACGATGTGGGGTCGGGTCTGGCTGACCACGTCCAGGGCTTCGCCGCCGGTCAGCGCCGGGCGGAACCGCCAGCCCTCCGCCGCCGGCAGGACGTCCTGCAGTTGCGGCACCGCGCCCGGATCGTCATCGACCAGCACGACATTGACGACGTCCAGCTTCTCCTCGCGCCCGCCCTCGCTCTCGCCGGGCTGGACCCGTCCCAGGATCTTGTCCTCCATGTCCAGCAGCTGCCGGGACAGCTCGCGCATCTTGCGGAGAAAGTCTTCGTGGCTCTCCGAGACCTCCTCCAAAAGCGTGTTGCGCTCGCTGGCCGACTTCAACTCGGTGGCAGCGTCCAGGACGCGCTCACGCAGATAAGGAACCACGTCCGGCTCTTTCAAGACCACGTCGATGGCGCCGCCCCGGAAGGCCTTCACCGCCAGGTCGAACGTCTTGCGCGCGGTCATCATCACCACCGCGGTCAGCGCCGATTTGTCGCGCGAAAACTGCAGCAGCTCCAACCCGCCGCCGGGGGTGGGCGTGTCGACGTCCAGCAGGGCCACCGCGAAAAACTTGTTCAGGAGTTGATCGCGGGCCCTCACGGGATCCGTGGTGCTGGTGACGATCAGTCCGACCCGCGTGAGCAGGCGTTCCAGACCGCGCAAGACCTGCTCGTCGCAGTCGACGACAAGAATCTCCTGGCCGGCCGCCGCCGGACGAGACATCGGCCCCTCGATTGCCACCGTCGCAAAGCTACTCCGATTCGGCCGGCTTCGCGAGATTCCAGACCAAACCCGGGCAGTGCCCCTCCGCCTTTCGCTGCCACCAGGACGCTGGTACAATCGTGACGGGATCGTGCAAATGAACTCGATTTTCGACCGAGTTCTCCAGGCCGCGCGCCAGCTGGGCGCCTCGGACGTCCACCTCAAGGCCGGGCTGCCCCCGGTGTTCCGGATCAAGGGCGATCTGCGCACGGTGCGCGACGTGCCCCCGCTGACCCGCGAGGTGGTGCAGACCTTCGCGCTCGGCATCATGAACGACCGCCAGCGCGATCTGTTCGAACGAACCTGGGACGTCGACCTGGCCTATGCCACCAGCGACGGCGTTCGTTACCGGGTGAACGTGTTCCAGCAGCGCGGGGCGGTGGGCATGGTGATGCGGCTGATCCCCCCCGATGTTCCCCCGTTCGAAAAGTTGAACCTGCCCGCCGCCGTGCTGGCCCTGGCCGACTCCGAACGGGGCATGGTGCTGGTCACCGGCGTCACCGGTTCGGGCAAATCGACCACGCTGGCGGCGATGGTCGACTACATCAATTCGCGTCGCGCCTGCCACATCTTGACCGTCGAGGACCCGGTCGAATACGCCTTCAAGGATCGGCGCAGCGTCATCAATCAGCGCGAGATCGGCTTTGACACCACCAGCTTCTCCAAGGCGCTGCGCGCGGCCCTGCGCCAGGATCCTGACGTCATCCTGGTCGGCGAGATGCGCGACCTGGAGACCATCGAGATCGCCATGCTGGCGGCGGAGACCGGCCACCTGGTGCTGTCGACGTTGCACACGCTGGACGCGGTGGAGACCGTGAACCGCATCGTCTCGGTTTTTCCGCCCCACCAGCAGGCCCAGGCCCGGCTGCAGCTGGCCGGCATCATCAAGGGGGTCATCTCGCAGCGCCTGGTGCCGCGCGCCGACGGCAAAGGGATGGTGCCGGCGGTCGAGATCCTGGTTGGTACGGCGCGCGTGCGCGAGCTGATCGCCGATCCCAAGCGAACCCGTGAGATCAACGAGGCCATCGCCACCGGCAAGCATCCGTACGGCATGGTCAGCTTTGACCAGTCACTGACCGACCTGGTCCGCAGCAAGACCATCACCTATGAAGAGGCCCTGTCCCACGCCACCAACCCCGACGACTTCGCCCTGTTTTTTCGGGGCGTCAGCAAGGGGGGCAGCACCGTCGACGAGCCGGGCCCGCACAACGACGCGGCCGACGCCGAGCTGGAAGTCGACGACGGCAGCGTCGTCGACCCGGCGGCGCCGGGCGGCTTCCAGATTGACCGATTCAAGCCCTGATCTTTCCGTCGCCGAATGTTGAGCAGGCGGCCTTCGCCGA
>JAXDMH010000788.1:0-2798 GCA_034666225.1 Myxococcales bacterium | reverse complement strand
GGTCATCATCGGGTTCTTCTGGCCCGGTCAGAACGCCGAGCTCATCAAGCGTCTGGCGCTGCGCAAGGCGACCGTGCTGGCCATGGACGCCATTCCGCGCATCACCCGGGCTCAGCGCATGGACGCGCTGTCAGCCATGGCCAACATCGCCGGCTACCGCGCGGTGATCGAAGCGGCCAGCCATTTCGGCCGTTTCTTTCCAGGCCAGGTGACCGCCGCGGGGCGGGTCAAGCCGGCGCACGTGCTGGTGCTGGGCGCGGGCGTGGCCGGCCTGGCAGCTGTGGCGGCGGCGCGCAGCCTGGGCGCCGTGGTGCAGGCCTTCGACACGCGACCGACGGTGCGCGAACAGGTGGAGAGCCTGGGTGCCAAGTTCCTTGAATTCAAATTCGAAGAGTCGGGCGAGGGGACCGGCGGCTACGCCAAGGAGATGAGCGAAGGATACCTGGCGGCGGAGCAGGCCTTGATCGCCCAGAACGCGAAGCAGTCGGACATCATCATCTCGACGGCGCTGATTCCGGGGCGGCCGGCGCCGCAGCTGATCACCTCGGGCGCCGTGGTCAGCATGGTGCACGGCTCGGTCATCGTCGACATGGCGGCCGAGCAGGGCGGCAACTGCGCGCTCACCGAGCGCGACAAGGTGGTGCAGAAGTTCGGCGTGACGATCATCGGTCTCACCGATCTGCCCAGCCGGATGGCCCACCAGTCCAGCGAGCTGTACGCCTCGACGGTGTTCAATCTGCTGCGCGACCTGATCAACCCCGAGGGGAAGTTTCAGATCAACCTGGAAGACGAGATCCACCGCGGCGTCCTGGTCTTGCACAACGGCGAGCTGATGTGGCCGCCGCCCAAGCCGCCGCAGCCGCGCGCCGGCGGGCCGACCGCGCCCAACCATGTCGCCTCACGCCCGCCGCCGCCGCAGGCGCCGCAAGGGATGACGGTGCGCGGGCGCATCGCCATCGCCGCGCTGGCCGTGTTGCTGGGCGCCGCCGGACTTTTCGGACCTGAAGAATTTCTTGAACATTTGACGGTGTTCCTGCTGGCGGTGGTGGTCGGCTGGCACGTGGTCTGGAACGTGACGCCGGCCCTGCACACGCCCCTCATGAGCGTCACCAACGCCATCAGCGGGATCATCTTGATCGGCGGGATGGAGGTCTTGCGCGGCGGCGCCAGCCCGGCCGTTCAGGTGCTGGGCGGCATCGCCATCTTGCTGGCTTCGATCAACGTGGCGGGAGGCTTCTTGGTTACCCAGCGCATGCTGCGGATGTTCCGGAAATAGCGTGGCGACTCTCGCCGATACCTGGCGCTCGCTGGCCTACCTGGCCGCCAGCCTGCTTTTCATTCTGAGCTTGCGCGGGCTCTCCACGCAGGAGAGCGCACGGCGCGGGAACGCCTTCGGCCTGGTGGGCATGGCCATCGCCGTGGTGATGACCGCGGTCGGGCTGCTGGTGTCGGTCTTCGGCGCGCCCAGTGGCGCCAGCGGCGAAGCCGTGACAGGCGTCGGCCTCCTGGGCGGCGGCCTGGTGATCGGGTGCGGCATGGGCGCCCTGCTGGCCGCGCGCGTGGCGATGACCGCGATGCCCGAGCTGGTGGCGGCGCTGCACAGCTTCGTCGGCGCCGCCGCGGTGCTGGTCGGGATCGCCACGTACATGCACCCGGGGGCCGAGGTGGTCACCGGCCGCAACGTGCACCTGGTGGAGATCTATGTCGGCGTCCTGGTCGGCGCAGTGACCTTCAGCGGTTCGGTGATCGCCTTTGGCAAGCTGCGCGGGATCGTGGGCAGCAAGCCGCTGCTGTTGCCCGGCCGCCATTTCTTGAACCTGCTCCTGGTGGCGGCCTGCGTGGCCCTGGCCGTGCTGTTCTTGCGGGCGCCTTCCGCCTGGGGAGCACCGGGCGAGCCGCTGTCGGGTGGGATGCCGCCGCTTTTGATCATGACCGGCATCGCCCTTCTGCTGGGGATGCATCTGGTGATGGCCATCGGCGGCGGCGACATGCCCGTGGTGGTGTCGATGCTGAACAGCTATTCGGGCTGGGCGGCGGCGGCGGCCGGTTTCATGCTGTCCAACGATCTGCTGATCATCACCGGCGCGCTGGTGGGCAGCAGCGGCGCCATCCTCAGCTACATCATGTGCAAGGCGATGAACCGATCCATCGTCAGCGTGATACTTGGTGGGTTTGGCTCGACGGCGGGCGAAGCCAAGAAAGGCGAGGGTGGTGCCAAGGCTCCCGCCGGGCACGTCAACGAGACCAACGTCGCCCAGGTGGCCGAGCTGCTGCTGGCCGCGCGCAGCGTGATCATCGTGCCCGGGTACGGCATGGCGGTGGCCCAGGCCCAGCACCCGGTCAAAGAGATCTCGTCGTTGCTGGCCGAAAAAGGCGTGAAGGTCCGCTATGCCATTCACCCGGTGGCGGGGCGGTTGCCCGGGCACATGAACGTGCTGCTGGCAGAGGCCAATGTCTCGTACGACATTGTTAAAGAGATGGATGAGATAAATGAGGATTTCCCAACCACCGACGTGGTGATGGTCATCGGGGCCAATGATATCGTCAACCCCAGCGCCGAGGACGATCCGGGGAGCCCCATCTATGGCATGCCGGTGCTGGAGGTCTGGAAGGCGGCGCGGGTGGTGATGCTGAAGCGAAGCATGGCCGCCGGTTACGCCGGCGTGGACAATCCGCTGGCCTACAACGACAACACACTGATGCTGTTCGGCGACGCCCGGCAAAGCGTGACCAATCTGCTGACCGCGCTGCGCTCGTCCTGAGCCGACACTGCTCGGGGCTGGCCGCTGGCGAATACG